>JABDJQ010000261.1 GCA_013002425.1 Gemmatimonadota bacterium | reverse complement strand
GGCTGAGGGACTATCTGTACATTCCCCTTGGCGGAAATCGAGGTTCGCAACTGGCAACCTACCGGAACTTGATGCTGACGATGCTGCTCGGCGGACTGTGGCACGGCGCGGCGTGGCGCTTCGTCATCTGGGGAGGGCTTCACGGCGTTTCGCTCGTCTTTCATCGCGAGTTTCACGCATGGATGGAGCGCCGCGGCCTGCGGGTGCCTTCCCTTCTCGGGATCGCGATCACGATGTGGTGGTTCATGCTCACGCTGATCTGCTTTCGATCCGAGAGCTGGGCGAACGCGTTCACGACCACGCGCGCGTATCTGTTCTTCGAAAGTCCGGGCGCACGGAGCCTGCCGGTCGAACTGCTCGCTCTCGTCGCTCTGCTCACGCTCATGCACGCGATCGCGTATCGTGCGCCGTTCCGAGGTGCTCTCGAGCGTATCCCCGGACCCCTGTTCGCCGTGATCACGGGCGTTCTGACGGCGATCATCCTGGCCTTCATGGCGACCGACGTCACTCCCTTCATCTACTTCCAGTTCTAAATCCGGCGATTCCGGACCCCCCTTGGCGGTTTCCGTGTTTTTCGTATAGTACGGCACGCCGTGTAAACGAAATGCTCCGCGACCACGACATTCACTACGAGCAACGGCCCGGTCGTTGCAGAGCGGCGAAAGGAGAGGACATGCCGGATTCCCGAGTCGAGATGTCGCTGGTCACGCGGCTCAAGCAGGACGAAGACCTCGCCTGGCGAGAGCTTTACGATTCGTGCCGGGACCGCCTCTTCGGGCTTCTCTGCTATCAGACGGGGGATCGCGAGGAAGCGCTCGACCTTCTCCAGGAGACGTTCGTGGCCGCGGTCAACGGCATCGGATCGTTTCGGGGAGAGGGACCGATCGAGGCGTGGCTGGCCGGGATCGCGCTGCGAAAGGCGCTCGACTGGAAACGCCGCGCGCTGAAACGGATCAAGTCGACGCTTTCGCTCGACCAGGCCCCGGAGCCTTCGACGGACGTTCCCTTCGAGGATGCTTTGGGCGCGAAATATCTTCACCGCGCGCTCGGGCGTCTTTCGGGGAAACAGAAGGGCGCCGTCGTGCTTCGCGAATGGATGGACTATTCGTTCCGTGAAGTCGGTGAGGCGCTCGGAACGAGCGAGGCCACGGCCCGCGTTCATTATCACCGCGGCCGCACGAGACTCGCAGCGTTGCTCACGACAGAATCCGCCACCCTCGCACAAGACTCTGGTGTTCAGGAGCAGCGAACATGAAAAAGCATTTCGAACAGAACAGACCGATCATGACCGACGGCGAACAGCGCCGTATCTGGCGCGCGATTCACGACGCCCGGCGGGCCGGACGGCAAACGCGGCCGCGCAGGCTCGCGGCGCCGATCGCGGCGCTGGGCGGAGTGGCCGTGGCGCTTCTCGTGGTAGTCCGTATGGGGGCGCTCGACAGCGGGAACCGGCACGCGGTCGATCAACTCGTGTCGAGCCGGCCGGGGGCGGCCGCACCGGCCGTGGTAACGCCGACGACCGATCAGATGGCGAGTGAATCCGCGACCGAGACGCCGGTCTCACCTGGTGACGCAACCAGTGCGTCGGCGCCCGCGCCGGCGCTCGTTCCCGCGCCTGCACCTGTGGCGGAAAAAGCGGCCGTTGCCGGGGATGCGGTTTCCGACGATGCGGTTTCGGGAGTCGTGAAACCCGTGACGGAATCCGCTCCTCCGAAGATGATCGAAGAGAAGCAGGAGAGCGCGCCCGTTGCGGGGGAAGTGGTCCGGCCGTCGGATCATGCCAGCGCGAAACGGGCGGCCGCGCTCCGCCAGCAGACGCAGGACGAGTCGCTCCGGGCGGGCGCGGTCGCGCAACTCGAGGAGTCGCTCGGTCGGACGCCCGCGACGGCACCCGGCAACACGCCGCCCCCGGGGCCGGGACCGCAGGGGCCGGGGAAGCCGTCATCGGATGCCATGAAGGCGAAGATCGTGCCGCTCGACGCGCTCGGCGGCAACGGTTCGATCCGGGCCGCGTCATTCGTCGGCAGCGCCGTGGGGTCGCTGGCGGTTGTGTGGAAGGCCGACGAGGCTCATCGTCGCGAACAAATGGCGCAGCAGAGGATGAAACAGGAAAAGCGCCGTGCGGAGAACGCCGCAAAGGCCGCGGAAGCCTCGAGGCAGCGACATGACGCGATCGTCAAGAAGTTGCAGGGACACGAGGCCGCGCTCGAGAAGCACGGCTATGTCGCGATGATTCCGGAGGCTGCCGGTGATCCGAACGACGGAGGCCGTTTGTACGGAATCGTTCTCAACGAGAATCGGGAGGGCGTTCCGTATGCGGACATCGTCGTCACGGGAAGCGGTCGGGGCGGAATCACGCAGAATGACGGCTCCTTCGCGATTGCGAATGTCCCGCATGGATCCTGCACGGTGCAGATCAATCGTGTGGGGTACACGTCACGAAAGATCGAGAACCTTTCCGTCCGCGGCGGGCTCGGGACCGAACTCATCATCCTTCTGGAACGAAACGAGCAGACGACGGGTCGTGTTCGAATCGAGGAAGACATGGACGAGATCGATGTACAGAGCAGCGGCACGAGCTACACGATCACGAAAAAGGAGTTCAAGACTCGCTCCGTCAAGAGCGTTACGGACGCCGTCACGAAGCAGCCGCTGCCCGGCGCCGCGATCGAGTCGGTGCCCGTGCTGACCGAGGGGGAGCGTGCCCGGCTGACCGCAGGCGGTTACGCAGGCAATGCCCAGGCTCCCACAAGTGATCGAGGTTACCATCCCGTCTCCGTCGGCGGCACGGATCCCGTGAACGGACGGAAGTTCGACGCGATGTTCTTCGAGCACTACGGCGTAAACCCGTTCGTCGACGCGCAGGAAGACCGGCTGGCAACGTTCGCGGTCGATGTCGACAACGCGTCATACACGCTGACCCGCTCGTACCTCGAACGGAACGCGCTTCCTCCGAAGGAAGCGGTGCGTGTCGAGGAATTCATCAACGCGTTCCCGCATGACTATGCCCCGCCGCCGTCCGCACCGTTCCGGGCGGCCAGCTTCACGGAGCCTCGCGAAGACGAAGCGGGCACGGATCGTGACGCGTTCGCCGTTCACGTCGACGTCGCTCCGTCGCGGTTCGGCCGTGATCTGCTGTTGATGCGCGTGGGCCTCAAGGGACGCGAGGTGCATCGTCTCGATCGCAAGCCCGCGAACCTCACGTTCGTGATCGACGTTTCGGGATCGATGAATCGGGAGAATCGTCTCGGGCTCGTGAAACGCTCGCTGCACCTTCTGCTGAACGAGCTGACGACGAACGACCGCGTGGCGATCGTCGTCTACGGGAGCACGGCTCACACCGTTCTGCCTCCGACTTCACTGGAGCAGCGCGATCTGATCGAGACCGCGATCGACCGCCTTTCGACGGGCGGCTCGACGAACGCGGAGCACGGGCTCGTGGAAGGCTATATCAATGCCGCGCGCGCGTTTCAGTTCGGCGCGATCAATCGCGTCATTCTCTGTTCCGACGGCGTCGCGAATGTCGGACGCACCGGCGCCGACGAGATTCTCGCACGCATCGGCCGCGACGCGAGCCGCGGCATCGAGCTCACGACCGTCGGCTTCGGCATGGGCAACTACAATGACGTGCTGATGGAGAAGCTTGCGAACAACGGAAACGGCAATTACTTCTACGTCGATCAGCTGCGGGAAGCGCGCCGCGTCTTCGTCGAGAACGTGACCGGTACGCTGCAGACGATCGCGCAGCAGGTAAAAGCCCAGGTCGAGTTCAACGACGACGTCGTGCGTCGCTATCGCCTGCTCGGCTACGAGAATCGCGATGTCGCGGACAAGGACTTCCGGAACGATGCGGTCGATGCCGGCGAGATCGGGGCGGGGCACGAAGTGACGGCGCTCTTCGAGATCAAGCTCGAGAAGCGCGCGCGTGATCGCGGCCGCATCGCCACCGTGCGCGTGCGGCATGAGGACCCGGTGACTTTCGAGATCACCGAGCGGAAGCGTGATGTTGACCTGCGGGAAGCGCATCAGCGTTTCGAAGCGGCGGATCCGACATTTCGACTCGACGCGGCCGTAGCGGAGTTCGCCGAGATCCTGCGCCACTCGTACTGGGCGAAGGACGGCGATCTGAACGAAGTGTATCGCGTCGCTCACCAGGCGGCGAACGAACTGCGCTCGCGCGAACAGGCCGACGAATTCCTCCGTCTCGTCGATCGCGCGAAGGGGCTTCGCGACGGTCTCGTCCAGAAGCGGGATCGTCCCGACTGGATGCCCGACGACTTCTAGGGGGGAGCTTGACCGGATTCCCTTCGGCCATGGTCCCGGGGGCGTATCGGCTTCTCCTCGCCTTCGCCCTGTCGGACCGTGGATGGAGATCCGCGAGCCGGGACGCCGTACCTCCGGTCCTCCAATGGGGCTCAGGCTGCGGGAACCGACACGCCTCCCGGGACTCGGTGCCGGCGAGAACCGGTCTTCGCCCGCGTGGGGAATCAGGAAGGGGAAGAAGAATCGAGAGAGGAAGATGAACGAGAGCACACGCTCTTCGCTTCAGCGAGGACGTATTGGCTCCGATTCACACTTATGCACGAGCAAAGGCCGGGGA
>JABDJQ010000259.1 GCA_013002425.1 Gemmatimonadota bacterium | reverse complement strand
ACCTGGTTCTTGCCGAGACGCTTGGCTTCGTAGAGCGCGGCGTCGGCCCGCTCGATCAGTTCGTGACGCGCTTTGTCCCGCCCCGGTGATCCGCCCACGTGTTCGGGGAAACACGCCACGCCGATGGAAAGCGTCAGCGTCAGCTTGATGCCCGCGCCCGTTCCCACCTGCAGAGGCGAATTCGCGATCTCGGAACGGAGGCGCTCGCAGATGACGCGGCTCGAGTCGAGGGGCGCGCCCGGCAGCAGGATCGCGAACTCCTCGCCGCCGTAGCGGGTCACGAGATCGATCTTGCGGACATTCTGGATCAGCAGTCCGCACACGTGCGCGAGAGCGCGGTCGCCGACAGGATGACCGTGCGTATCGTTGATCGTCTTGAAGTCGTCGAGGTCGGCCATCGCGAGCGTAAGCGGAACGTTGTCGCGTTCCGACCGTTCGAGTTCCCGCATGATCTGCTCGTCGAAGTATCGTCGCGTAAACGCGCCCGTCAACGGATCGATATAGATGAGTCGCTCGAGTCTGCGTTCGCTCTGCACGCGACCGGCGGCGATGAGGAACAGGAACGCGACGGCGCGTAGCGCGCTTTCCGAAAAGGGGCGAACCCGTCGGTCGAATACGGCGGCGATCCCGAACGTGTCGCTGTCGACGCGGAGAGGATAGAGCAGAAGCGAGCCCGTGCGCGCGGGCAGAGTACTCCGTTCGGATTCGCGAAGATCACGCACGTCCGGCACGTAGACCGGATCACCTCCGCTCAGGAAATGCCGTTCGTTCGCCAGCACGGAGGGCGGGGGGATCGCGCCGGTGGAGGATCGCCACTCGTCCTGCTCGCGCAGATAGAACTCGACCGAAGAAACGCCGAGCCACTCCTCGACCGTGGCCGCGATCCTCGCGAGCGATTCGCCGAGGTTCTGCTGCGGCATGCGCGTGGCGAGGTCGGCCAGAAGCGCTTCGATGCGTCCGGAGCTGTCGCGAGCAAGTACGTCGCGGGCGAGGCCGGGTTCGATGGGGCGGACGAATCGCTCGGTACCGCCGGCGGGAGGCAGCAGTAGAACGGACTCGAGCGACCCCGTGCGGATATAGCGCACGCCGTCGCTCGATTCCTCGCGCACAAACCGGCCCCGGGCGGCAAGAGCATCCAGCAGGATCCTCGCGGCACGCCAGTGTTCGACCGGATCCTCGCGCGAGAGGCACTCTTCCGCGAGCCGCAGCAGCGGGGAGTCCAGCGCTTCGAGATCCCCGGTCGGGGCTTTCAGCAGTTTTTCGATCAGCTGTGCGTAGGAAGACGACATGGTGTCCTGTTGTTCGGTCATTGATGCGCAATGTCGCACAAATTGTACCATTTCTGATAATGGGCGGCAATCGCCGCGCCCCGCAAGCCTCGATAGCTCAAAGCATTGCGTCTATGCTAATCTACACCGCGAAAGGGGTGGCCGCATCCGAATGCCGCATTTCGAAAGAGCGTTTCTACTCGTTCTCGCCGGGCTTCTCGTCGGCCATGCGCTGTTCTTCCACTATGTCGTGGATGACGCTTTCATCTCCTATCGCTATGCCGAAAACTACGCGAACGGCCACGGCCTCGTCTATAACGTCGGCGATCGAGTCGAGGGATACACCAACTTTCTCTGGACCGTCGCACTGGCGCTGGCAGCGGGCCTCGGCCAGGACCCGATTCTCTGGTCGCGCCTGCTCGGTCTTGCCGCCGGAGTCGCTGTTCTCTTTCTCAGCTACGCCGCCGTTCGAAGGCGATGTCACGATCACCCGGCGGCGATCCTCGTGCCGGTCGCGCTCGCGGCGAACGGCGCCTTCGCACTCTGGTGCGCGGCCGGTCTGGAAACATCCGCATTCACGTTTTTCGTAACGGCGGGTCTTCTCGCCGGTTCCAGTCACAAGCCGCGAGCTCCGATCTGGGGCGCCTCGTTTCTCGGGATCGCGTCCGTTACGCGTCCCGAAGGGGCTCTGTTTTTCGCTTTCGTCTGGCTTCATGCCGTTTTCACGCGCCGACACTCGATGCGCACTCTGGGAGGATCGCTCGCTCTCTTCGCGGCGCTCGTTCTCCCGCTCTACTTCTGGCGTTACGGGTACTACGGAGAATGGCTTCCGAACACCTGGTTCGCGAAGTCCGGGGGCGGGGTCGATGCGATCTTCCGGGGACTGCGCTATCTCGGGACGTATTTCGGTCCGTTCGGCGGCTGGACGTCGGCCGCGCTCGTGCCCCTCGTCTTTCTCGTGCGCCTGCGCCACTGGGAGCGCACGCTGCTCGCCGCGACAGCGGCATGGCTCGTCTATGTCGTTTCGGTCGGCGGCGATTCCCTCGCGTTTTACCGGTTTCTCGTGCCGGTCATTCCCGCGATCACGATTCTCGCGCTTTCAGGAGTCGCGAAACTCTTTCCGGCGATCGGAGGCGCGCGCGTCTCCCCCTCCCGTATG
>JABDJQ010000243.1 GCA_013002425.1 Gemmatimonadota bacterium | reverse complement strand
CGGGAACGACGCCGAAGAAGGAGATCGTCTCGCGCGCAAGAACGACGATGATCCCGATCGTCGTGATCACGGAAACGAGCGCGCAGAGGAACAATCCGATTCGGATTCCCTCCTCGCGGTACTTCCGTCCTCTCTTGACTGCGAGATCTTCCATGTCGATCTAGGATTCCGCCTGGAGCAGGTCCTCGATGCTGACTCCTATGGTCTCCTTATTATGGAAGGCCGAACCCGTGACGCCCTCTTCGAATCGCTTCAGCACCAGTTCGTACGCTTCGGCCGGCAGCGGGACGTAGCCCACTTCGGTCACGAGTTGCGGAGCGTTTTCGAGATAGAAGCGGATGAACGCGTCTACTTCGGGGCGTGCCGCCGCGGTCTTGCTCACATAGATGAAGACCGGGCGAGAGAGCGGCGCGTAGGTGCCGTCGTTGATGCTGTTCGCAGAGGGCGGAACGGGTCCGGATCCGCCGTCGACGGGTATGGCTTTCACCTTCGTGCTGTTTTCGATGTAATACGCGAACCCGAAGAATCCGAGCGAGCCGGCGTCGCCCGCCACGCCCTGCACCAGCACGTTATCGTCTTCGCTCGCGGTGAAGTCGGCGCGGCACGCCTGCGATTCGCCGTTGATCGCTTCCGTGAAGTAGTCGAATGTTCCGGAGTCGGTGCCCGGTCCGTAGAGCGCGACGCGCAGGTTCGGCCAGCCCGCTCTGATGTCGCTCCACTGTTCGACCGTGCTCCCCGGTTCCCAGATCTTCTTCAACTCATCCGCGGTGAGGTAGTCGACGAAGTCGTTCCCCGGATTGGCGACTACGGAGATTCCGTCGAACGCGACCGGCAGTTCGATGTATTCGACACCGTTTTCGCCGGCCTTCACGATTTCCTTGTCCTTGATCGTGCGGGAGGCGTCGTTGATGTCCGTTTCCCCGACGCAGAATTTCTTGAAGCCGCCGCCGGTGCCCGAGATTCCGACCGTGACCCGAACGCGCGGGTGCACTTTGCCTAACTACTCCGCGACAGCTTCGCTGATCGGGAAGACCGTACTCGATCCGTCGATGCGGACCGCGCCTGAAAGTGTCGTGCCGTCGTCTGCTGTTTTGTTGCCGCCGCATCCGGTAAGGGAGAAAAGGACGGCGATTGACAATAAGAAACCGGTGGATCGCGTCATGTTTTCTTTCCTGAAAATGGTTGGCCGTGAATGGATTGTTTCGGCGTCATTTGAGTGAGTTCTCACCTGGTATTATGGGAAAGCATACTACTTCGCAGTATTAAGATCCCATTAAGAGAGGGGATGGACCCCGCTCTTTTCAGCCTCTCTGCGGCCCCGATTCGGGGCACGTTCAGGCCACCAGAGGGGCTGAACGGGCCACGAGCGGGTCCGAACGGCCTCCCGTGCTATAATCAGGTCTGTCAGCCCCGCTCCCCCGCAATCTGAACCGCGGTCGTCCCCGGCCGCGACTGGAGCGAAGCAATGCGACTTCTTCGGTACGTTGCTCCCCTGGCTCTGATTCTCGTAATCGCGATTCCAACAGCCATGCAGAGAACCACGCGCGAAGGGACAGGCGCTCCCGGGCAATCGTTCAGCCCCGCCGAAATCGTAGCGGCGCGCGAGGCCCTGGGCCTCAAGGCCGCGAAACTCGACCGCGAAGGGCCGAAACGGTTCGACCGTCCCGCGGAAGCGATGGAATTCTATCATGATCAGCGTCTCGCCGAGGGGGAGACGGAGCTTCCGTTCGAGCACATGCGCGGAGAACTGGAGAAGATCCGGGCACGCGAGATCGCGCAGACGAAGACGGGCGCAGACGGCGCGCCCGTTCCCGGACCGGGGGGCATACTCGCCTGGAACGAAGTGGGACCCGGCAACATCGGCGGCCGGACGCGCGCGATCGTGTTCGACCCGGTGAACCCCGACATCATGTACGCGGGCGGCGTTGCGGGCGGCGTATTCAAATCGACCGACGGCGGCGCGACCTGGAACCCGACCGACGACCTCATGCTGAACCTCGCGGTGTCGACCATCGCGATCGACCCGAACGACGGCAACGTGCTTTACGCGGGCACCGGCGAAGGCTTCGGCACGGGCGGTCCGTTCGTGCGCGGGCTCGGCATCTTCAAGTCGACCGACGCCGGCGCGACCTGGAACCAGCTCTCCGGCACGGTGAGCGGCGTCCCGACCGGCGCTTTCTATTACGTGAACAAAATCGTGATTTCGCCGAACGATTCGAACCGCCTGTACGCCGCGACGCGCTACGGCGTCTGGCGCACTCTCGACGGCGGCGCGAACTGGTCGGTCGTGCTCGCCAATCCGTCCTACATGGCCGCCGCGAACGTCTCGAACGGCAGCACGCTCGGATGTCTCGATCTCGCCGTGCGAAGCGACCGCAATCCGGACGTCCTCTTCGCGGCGTTCGGCAGCAGCCAGGCCGACGGCCTCTTCCGAAGCGACGACGGCGGCGCGACCTGGTTCGGCTATAACACGCCGTCGCATCAGGGGCGCATGTCGATCGCGATCGCGCCGAGCGACAACGACGTCGTATACGTGACGATGACCGACAACGGCGGTCTCGGCGGATACGGGCGCATCGCCAATCTCTACCGCGCGGACGACGGCGAGAACTTCAATGCCGTCCTCGACCTGAACCACAAATTCGGGCCGTGGCTCTTCAGCTACGTTTCGATCGCGACGGGGTGTTACGAGTACTTCTATATTCCGTCGCAGGGCTGGTACGACAACGCGATCGCGGTCGACCCGCTCGACCCGATGAAAGTCTGGGTGGGCGGCATCAACACGTATCGGTCGGACGACGGCGGTCAGACGTTCGGCATCGCGGGCTACTGGTTCTTCTATACCGCCGACCCCGTGCCGCCCGTGAACATCCATCCCGACCAGCACGCGATCGTGTTTCATCCCGGTTTCGACGGCACGACGAACCAGACGATGTACGTCGGGAACGACGGCGGGCTCTTTCGTACGCAGAACGCGCGCGCGGCGACGAGCCAGGAGGAGTGCGCGATCGGCGAAAACCCGGGACCGCCGCCCGACATCGCGTGGGAAAATCTGAACAACGGGTACGGCGTCACGCAGTTTTATCACGGCGACGCGGCGAAGCAGATCGACATGTTCGTCGGCGGCGCGCAGGACAACGGCACGAGCCGTGGGCTTTCGACGACGGATCCGAACGGCTGGGATCTCCTCTACGGGGGAGACGGGGGCTACGTCGCGATCGATCCGACCGATCCCGATCGCCTGTACATCGAGATTCAGGGCTTCCCGCAGATCTTCGAATCGATTGACGGCGGAGACTCGTTCTACGCGGCCGTAAACGGGATCACCGATACCGACGGTCTCTTCATCACGCCGTTCGCGATGGACCAGTCGAATCCCGACGTCATGTGGACGGGCGGGCAGCGGCCGTGGCGCACCACGAACGGCACCGCGTCATGGGAACTCGCCGGCACGAACTTCGCGGGCCCGAATCAGATCTCGGCGATCGCGATCGCGCCGTCCGACGGAAACGTCGTGTATCTCGGCTTCAACAACGGCTATGTCGTGCGCTCGACAAACGCGCTCGCGCCGTCGCCTGCCTGGACGATTCAGACGAACGGACTATAC
>JABDJQ010000225.1 GCA_013002425.1 Gemmatimonadota bacterium | reverse complement strand
TGTCGGTCGGCTATACCATTCCGCAACGCGGCGTCCTGCTGTCGACCGGTACCATCAAGGAGAAGACGCGCCTGCTTCCCGCCGTCAGGAGCTTCGCCGCGCTCGGCCTCGCTCTTTACGCCACCGGCGGCACCGCCGACTTCCTGAAGACGAACGGCGTCGAGGCGACCTGGATCCCGTGGCCGCTCGACGAAGCCACTCCCAACGCGCTCGATCTCATCGCGTCCGGCGACGTCGACCTCGTCGTCAACATTCCCAAGTCGATCGAGCAGGACGAACTCACGAACGATTATCTGATTCGGCGTCAGGCCGTCGACCGCGGCGTGCCCCTTCTCGTGAACGCCGAGACCGCCGCCCTTTTTGCCATCTCGATCGAGATGCTGACGAAGGACGACCTCAAGGTGCGCGCCTGGGACGACTACGTGCCGGCGACCGACGGAGCGGAGTAGGGCGGGGGGGACGGCGCGGGAGCGAGCGCGGGCGCGGGAGCGGGCGCGCTATGGGGGCTGCCGCCGCATTGTCAGGCCCGCAGACACGGGCGGGCGTCGCGGAACCTACACGACAGTCGGCGTCGCGGATTCTCACACACGGGTCTACTTCGCGAGCCCCATCCTTTCAGCCTCCCGCCGGTTGTGTGCTCCGCAGAGGAGGCGCAGGTTTTCCGGTTCGTGCTTCCCGCCCAGTGCGAAGGGCCTCACGTGGTCGATCTGCAGATGGCGGGTCGCATCACATCGCGTGCCGTCAGGCGCCACGAACGTGCATCGAAACGCGTCGCGCAGGAAGACCTCATCACGAACACGCGCCGGGACATGACGTGAGCGAGCTTCCATGCGAGCGCGTCCCTTCGAGCTGCTTGTCACCTCAATCCGTCGATTCGCGTTCGCCGCCCCGGTCCCGCCCCTCACGTCCCTTTTCGCAGCGTGGCTTTCTCGCTTTTCCCGGCGTTCCTGTCTTCCTGCCGGATCATGACGATCGAGATACCCGCGGAGCAGCCTGCCGAAGACCGATTCCAGAGTAGAACTTCCCGGCGCGATCTTTCTTGCCCGCTCGAGCATGGCCATTACTTCCCGATCGACCGAGAAACGCAGTTCGAATCGAGTATGGCTCGCGGCCGTGCCTTTCCGTGGCGAAGGAGTGGCCAGAATTTTACCGCCGCGGCGGAGGTGAGATTCTGACCGGCCCTCAGTGCCGGAACGCTCGTCAGAACCGTGAGCCGAGTGTCCTGAGCCCGGCAGGCCGCCGGAATCTCCCGCGCCCCGAGGCCGGGCCGGGTTGAATGCGACCTGCGTCCGCTCTCGACCGCCGTACTCGACATGCTGCGCCCGGCCTGCAGCGGAGCCCCCGATCGCAATCGGCGTGATCCGCTCACGCGGTTTTCTCCGCGGCTTCCAGCGCGCGACGATTGCTTCCGTTTCCCGCCGCGATTTCCCTGACGCCTGTTGCAGGAGAGCCATCTTGTTTGATGGATCGAGGACCGTCGAGAGCACACAGACCGTGCTCAAGTTGAGACGGCCATCGGCCATCATCTCGCGAATCTCCACGTATTGCGCCATCGCCCGCGCCGCGCAGATCCGCCTTCCTGCCGCGGACTCCGAGTAGCGGAGCCTCGCGACGCAGTAGCTGTGAAGTGATCGGAATCCCAGATCCAGATGGATCTTTCGGCGGTCCATTTCCACGAGGTGATCCAGAATCTCGACGGATATCGACCGTTCCTTCGACGCCGACCTCTCGATCGAATCGACTAACTGCTCATTGGTCAGACGGGAAAGTAGCGGCTTGCACATGATCTTGACCCTTCATCGTTAAACGGAAAGCCCCCGTTCACACACGAAGTATACACCGTGTTTTTTCGGGCTCGAGGGAGCCTCGAGGTAACCGGAAGTCGGCGCCGCGAATGGTCGCGATCAGATACTGAATTTTGTCGAGCGACAACCCTGCGG
>JABDJQ010000204.1 GCA_013002425.1 Gemmatimonadota bacterium | reverse complement strand
CTCGAGCGCCTGAAGGGCCGGGGCGTGCGCTCCGGCGCGCAGCGAAGCGAGGCCGTTTTCACTCCACGACGCCGCCGCCGCATGATCGATCGTGCGGGCGCGCCACGCTTCGGCCCAGTCCCGCTGCTTCACGACGCCGCCCGATGCCAGCAGGAGCAGAAGCGCGACTCCGACCGGGGCGAGAGACGCGGATTCGAAGCGGGGCGGATGCGGCGCGGCGCCTATGAGCGCGGCGTCTTTGAACGCGGCCGGTTCGTGTTTCGGAGGGCGCGGGGGTCTTGCGGGGAGAACGAATCGCAGGACGAGCAGAAGGAGTCCCGCTCCACTCAGCATCAGCCCCCGGTGAAACCAGGCGGGACGGTACTGTGCTTCGTAAGTGCCCGGCGCGCCTGCAGGAAATGCGAGAAACAGCCCGTCGGCCTGTAAAGCATCAACGGTTTCGCCCGCGGGATCCGTGACGCGCCAGCCGGGATCGTAGGTTTCGGCGAGTACCACGAGGCCGGAACGGTCGACTTCGACAAGCCGCTTGTTCGGCCCCGGGATCGTGAGCGGAAGCGCCCGGTCCGTGGCGCCCGCGAACGGCGGGCCCTGGAACGACGGCGCGCCGGGAAGCGCGGGCGCGCGGTCGACAAACGTGATCGCGCGCGGATCGTGATCCCCGGCATGCAGCGCCCCGAGCAGATTCGCGCGATTCTGCTCCGACCGCCATCGCACCGAAAGACGGGCCCGCGGCATCGGGTTTCTGTTTCGCGCGAGAAAGAGGCCGCCCGGGAGGGGGGCGCCCGTGCGGGAAGAGAGCACGGCGTCGACGCCCAGGAGGTCGATCATGCGACCCGTGTAAGCCGGCATCGGAACGCCCGGTATGGCCGCGGGAAGGCCGACCCACTCGCGCCAGGCCGCGGGAATCAGCGGCGTGAACCCTTCCGCGGATTCCGCGCCGTAAAGCAGCGTTACGTTCGGAGAGAGAGACCAGGCAGCGGTGGCGTATTCGTTCTCGTTACGCGGTCCCGGCTTCGATTTTTCGCGCGCGTGATCGCGTACATCCCATCCGGGAGTGAGGGGATCGACCCGGTCGCGGGCCGGGCGGAGGGAGCGGATCTCGTCGATATCCCGGCGCGCGAAACGCGGGGCGTGGTCGAGGGGTTCGAGCGCTTCGATTGCCGGCGGCGAGTCGGCGAGAAGCGCGGGATCGATCACGGGATTCCAGCTCCTGCCCCAGAGGATCAGGTCGAGAGACAGGATCGCGATCGGCGCGTAGCGGAGCGGAACCGCGTAACGGATGTAAGTGAAGAGCGCGAGAATGCCGATGCCCGCGCAGGCGAACACGATCGCGTGAAGACGGTCGAGGGTTTGTTCATTCTCCCATCGCGCGAGGCGCGCCTCCCAGTCGTTCGCGAGCGCCGAGCCTTCGCTCGAAGCCGCGCGCAGCGCTTCACCCGGCGTCCCCCAGTTCGCCTGCGCCCCGATCGCGAGAAGCACGAGCGCGATGGTGATCGCGCCCGCGACGGCAAGCGCCCGGCGCGAGCGACGGCGAACCGTCGCGTCGATCCCGCGCCCGGCGAGAATCGCGATACAGAGCAGAAACGGCAGCGCGAATCGGCCCGGGATACGCGTCGCGTCGAGGAGCGGGAGCGCGCTGACCGCCTCCCACGCAAGCCCGTAGCGGCCGATCATGATCGCGAACGAAAGCGCAGCGCCCGTGGCAAGCGCAAGGGGAACGCGGCCGCGCAGGAAGAAGAGTCCGACGCAGACGCACGGGATCGCGCTCACGCCGAAGTAGAAACAGGTTTCCGCATAAAGCGTCCAGTCGAGTCCCCCGTACCATGTGTCGAGACGCGGGGTCCCCTGCAGATTCGGGAGCGCCCCGTGCAGCAGGTTCCAGGGCGGCAGGGAGCCGAGTGATCGGAACGCCTCGTTCGTGCCGGCGCTTCGTTCGGTTTCGCGGAGCAGCGAGAAGGTCGCGACCGTCTGTATCGCGCCCGCAAGAAGTCCGGCGCCTGTCGCGTAGAGCGCACGCAGGTACCCGCGCAGGCCGTATCCGCCCCCCAGGGCGGCCGTCACGAGCGTGAAAAGCATGGCGATCGCGGCGAAAATCGTGCCGTTCGGATGCGGGGCGAGCGAAAGAAGCGTCCAGCCGATCGCGAGTACGACGGCATGCGCTTTCCGTCCACGCAGCGCGCCGAGCGTGCCCCATACGATCCAGGGCATCCACGCCGCGCCCGCGAGAAGATTGAAGTCCGAAAGATGCGTGACGAGAAACGCGGAGTACGCGTACATCGTACCGGCGAACAGGGCGGACGTATGCCTTGTGCCGAGCAGTCGCGCCAGCCGGTACAGGCCGAAGCCGGCCCATGCGAAATGGAGAATGACGTCCCAGGCGAATGCAAGTGTCGGGGGAAGCAACGTGAAGAGCGCGAACGTCGTGGGATAGAGGGGCGCCGTCTGTGATTCGGCGAAGAGGGGATACCCGGCGAACATTCCCGACGACCAGAGCGCGAAATGGCCGTTCTTCAGCTGCTCGAACCACCATGCCCTCGTGGCGAACGAGTGCATCCACGCTTCGTGATGAAAGAACGCGCCCCCGAACGCCGCCTCCCGGAAGAAAACGACGGGAGCGGCCAGGAACCAGAGCGCCGCTTCGAGTCGACGGCGGTTGATGCCGAACATGAGCTGTTT
>JABDJQ010000196.1 GCA_013002425.1 Gemmatimonadota bacterium | reverse complement strand
CAGGGGAGTGCGTCGACGACGATCGATTTCGCTGGGAGCCCGGCGTCGTGACGACGGAATCCGTGCGCGACGGCATTGCGACCACGCTCGAAGTTTTCGTCGACCCCGAAGAACCGCTCGAAGTCCGGCGCATCACGATTCGAAATCAATCGGGTCGCGCCCGCACACTCGATATCACGACCTGCTCGGAAATCGTGCTGGCGGGTTACGCGACTCACGCCGCACACCCCCTCTTTTCCAAGCTGTTCATACAGACGAGTTACGTCGAGACGCACGCCGCCCTGATCGCCGAGCGCCGGGCTCGCAGCAACGACGAACGACACCCCGTGTTCTTCCAGGCTCTCGCCGGTCCGGGCGAACTCGCATGGGAGACGAGCCGCCCGGCTTTCCTCGGGCGAACCGGTTCGGCGTTCGCGCCACGCGCGCTGCGATCGCGGGCTTCGCTCGCGGGCACGACCGGAGCCGTTCTCGATCCCGTCGCGAGTTTGCGGCGGTCTTTCGATCTCGACAGCGACGAGCAGGCGGAATTCGTTCTCACAATGGGCGCCGCGTCTTCACGCGAGCGGGCATGCAACCTCATCGCGCGCTCCTCGACGGAGAGTGACGCGACCGCGCTGCGGGAGCGGGCAAGACATTCCGCGGGCGAGCGAGTCGCGGATTCCGGGCTCACGCCGGAAGAGGCGAATCGAAGTCTGGATTTCGCGGCGCGCATTCTTCTCGACGATCCGGCACTGCGCTCTCCGCATGCGGCGCGCGGTTCGACGAATGCCGCTGCCGATCTACCCGGCGTACTGGCCCGGCACGGGTTGTCGCCGGAACGGCCGTTCGTTCTCGTGCGGCCCGGTTCGGACGCGGCGTTTCCGAAGCTCCTCGCGAAGGTTCGGCGCTTCTGGTCCGACTCCGGGATCCCGATCGACTGGGCGCCGGCCGCGGACGACGTCGATCCCGGGGATGCCGCTCTGCTCGCGTTCACCGCGCGCGCGACGCTCGAAGGCGCATTTCCGAATTCCGCGAAGCGAACTGTCGTCGATGCGCCGGTCCGTACCGGGAACGAGACGAAAGAAGAAAAGAGAACCGGGGCATCCACACCGCCGCGGGAAAAACTCTCCTTCTTCAACGGCTGCGGCGGGTTTTCAGAAGACGGGCGCGAGTATGTCATCAGAATGCCGAACGGACGAGGCGGACTCCAACTGCCACCGTTGCCATGGGTCAACGTTATCGCGAATCCCGGGTTCGGGACGATGATCAGCGAAACGGGCGCCGGTTGCACGTGGAGCGGCAACAGCCGGGAACACCGCCTGACGCCGTGGAGCAACGACCCCGTCCGCGATCCGCACGGCGAGACCGTGCTGATTCACGACGACGAGGCGGGGAGCACGTTCTCCGCTTTCCCGGGACCGGCGCCCGGAAACGGTGACTACGAAATGCGCCACGGTTTCGGCTACAGCACATGCCGCTATGCGAGCGATGAACTGCGCGTCGAAACGTGCGTGTTCGTGGCCGCGGACGATCCCGTGAAGATCACGCGCGTCCGCATCGAAAACCGCTCGTCGCGCGCGCGCCATCTCACGCTGACTTCGGAGGTCCAGTTCGTGCTCGGAGATCATCCGGGCGGCACGGGCCGGTACGCGCGCACGGAGCACGACACGGAAACCGCGATTACGTACGGATGGAATCCGATGGCCGGGGAACACGCTTCCCGCGCGGCGTTTCATGCCGTCGCGTGGCCGCGCGCCGTCAAGAGCCGGCAGGATACGATTCGTGCGGCAAGAGTTTCACGCGCCGTCCCGCTCGCGATCGCGCCCGGTGATTCCGTCGAGTGCGCGTTCCTTCTGGGCGAGGGGGCGGATCGCGCGCAGGCAGCGAAACTCGTGGAATCCCTGCGCAGTCAGGCCTCGCTGCAGGCGGCGCTCGAAACCGTCAAAGCGCGCTGGAAAGAGATCCTCTCCACGATCAGGATCACGACGCCCGTTCCCGAGATCGATCTCATGGTGAACGGCTGGCTGCTGTATCAGACCATCTCCTGCCGGCTCGACGGACGCACCGCGTTCTATCAGTCCGGCGGCGCGTTCGGATTCCGCGATCAGCTGCAGGATTCGGCCGCGCTCGTATACGGCCTGCCGTCGCGCACGCGCGAGCAGATCCTGCTGAACGCGACGCACCAGTTCCTCGAAGGGGACGTCATGCACTGGTGGCATCCGCCGCTCAGCAAGGGAATTCGCACACGGTTCGCGGACGATCTTCTCTGGCTCCCCTATGTCACTTCGTATTACGTGCGCACGACAGGGGACTGGAACATTCTGCAGGAGAGCGCTCCGTATCTGTCGGCGCGCGCGCTCCGGCCCGAGGAAGACGAGGCCTTCGTTTTCCCCGTCGACGCGGGCGAGTCCGGCGATCTCTACGAACACTGCTGCCGCGCGATCGACCGATCGTTCGCCACGGGCAGACACGGGCTGCCGCTCTTCGGCGCGGGGGACTGGAACGACGGTATGAATCGCGTCGGCCACGGGGGAGAGGGCGAAAGCGTGTGGATGGCGCTGTTTCTCTATCGCGTGCTCGGCGAGTTCATCCCGCTTTGTGAATCGCGGGGCGAAAGCGATCGGATTCGCAGGTACGAGCAGCATCGCGAACGGCTTCGGAAGGCGATCGATGACGCCGGCTGGGACGGCGACTGGTATCGCCGCGGATATTACGGGGACGGAACGCCCCTCGGTTCGAAGACGAGTGACGAATGCCGGATCGACGCGCTCGTGCAGGCGTGGGCCGTAATCGCGGACGCCGCTCCCGAAGAACGCACGCGAAAGGCGCTCGATTCGGTGGAGAAGTACCTCGTTTCCGATTCGGAGAAACTGATCCGTCTTCTTACGCCGCCGTTTCAAGACACGCCGCACGACCCGGGATACATCAAGGGTTACGTGCGCGGCGTGCGGGAAAACGGGGGGCAGTATACCCACGCGGCTCTCTGGGTCGTTCGTGCGTTCGCCGAGGCGGGGCGGCGCGAGCGGGCGGCGGAACTGCTCGCCATGCTCTCGCCCGTGAGCCACACGAAAACGCCCGAGGCCGTCGCGACGTACAAGACCGAGCCGTACGTCGTCGTTGCCGACGTTTACAGCGAGCCGCCCCATGTCGGGCGGGGCGGGTGGACGTGGTACACGGGTTCCGCGGCCTGGATGTATCGAGTCGCCATCGAATCGATCCTCGGATTCCACGTCAAGAACGGAAACACGCTGCTCCTTCGGCCGTGCATTCCGAGCGACTGGCCGGGTTTCGAGATCGATTATCATCTGCCCGGCGGAAACACGAAGTACAGGATCCGCGTCGACAATTCCGGAGAAAGCGCTGCGGGCGTGTTCGACGCGACACTCGACGGCGAGTCGACGGCGGTCGTCGACGGAACCGCGAGCGTTCTGCTCGTAGCCGACGGAGGCACGCACGACGTGCGGATCACGCTCGGCTGATTCGCTACGGAAGTTTTACGCGCGCGGGGAGCGCGCGAATCCTCGTCTGCGCGTTCGGAAGATCGATCAGGATCCCGCCCCCGGGTATCACGAAGTCCCCGTCGATTTCGGCGAGAAC
>JABDJQ010000188.1 GCA_013002425.1 Gemmatimonadota bacterium | reverse complement strand
TCGCGCGGTACTCGTCAAGTAGCGGGCGCGCGGGGTGAGACTCTCGGCGCCTGAAGAACGAATCTCGACATGGGGAACGGTCAAGACGCTCTTTCGGGACTGAGGACCGCTCGGGTTCGAGGGGGATTCTCACTGCCCGAGCATTTCTGATAGGCTGTGGAGCATGGCTTCCGGCGATCGACCGCCTGACGATCTCGATCCGACGCTGCCCGCCGGCGACGACAGCACTCTTTCATCCGATCCGAATACTCGCTCGACGAGTGACGATGCCGGTTCTTCTCGTCCCGACGCCCGCCCCGCATCCATCGGCAGCTACACGATCCTGGGCAAACTCGGCGAGGGCGGCATGGGTGTCGTCTATGAAGCCGAGCAGCAGAGTCCTCATCGTAAAGTCGCGCTCAAGGTCGTGCGCGGCGGGCATTTCGTCGACGACGTCTCCATCAGGATGTTCCAGCGCGAGGCCGAAACGCTCGGCCGACTGAAACACCCCGGGATCGCGGCTATCTATGAGTCGGGCCGTACGGACGATGGCCAGCACTTCTTCGCGATGGAACTGGTGCCGGGGACGACTCTAGGCACCTATGTAACAAAGAACGATCCGTCTCTCCCCGATCGCCTCGCTCTTTACCGCAAGATCTGCGATGCCGTCAACTACGCGCATCAGCGCGGTGTCATCCATCGCGACCTGAAGCCCTCGAACATCCTGGTGGACGAAACGGGTGAGCCGAAGGTTCTCGATTTCGGTCTCGCTCGTATCACGGACACGACCGAAACGACTGAGTTGAGCGAGGTCGGCGCGATCAAAGGCACGCTCGCGTACATGAGTCCCGAACAAGCACGAGGGAATCCCGACGAAATCGATCTGCGGACGGATGTCTATTCACTCGGCGTGATTCTCTACGAACTGCTCACCGGCAGACGTCCGTACCACACCGATCATCAATCGATCCTGGACGCGGTTCGCGCGATCCTGGAGGAGATGCCCGCGCCTTTCGGTTCGCTCACGGGTTCCGCGAATTCCGGTGTCGGCGGACTCGCGGGCGGCGAACTCGAAACCATCACCCGCAAAGCACTCGAGAAAGATCCGGACCGGCGATACCAGAGCGCCGCCGCACTCTCTGATGACATCGAACGCCATCTCACGAATCAACCGATTCTGGCGCATCCCCCGAGCACGATCTACCAGCTCAGGAAACTCGTCGTACGCAACAAACTTCCGTTCGCGTTCGCCTCGACCCTCGCCCTGTTACTCGTCGGTTTCGGAATCTGGATGAGCGTGCTCTTTTCGCGCGCGGAGATCGCGCGTCAGGAATCCGAGGCCGTTACCGATTTTCTTTCGGATATGCTGGCGGCGGTCGATCCCGGCGAGCAGGGACGTGATGTCACGGTTCGCGAAGTGCTCGACGAAGGGTCGAAGACGATCGGCGACGAGTTTCAGGAACAACCCCTCGTGCACGCCCGGCTCTTGAGGACAATGGGTGACGTCTATCGTAATCTCGGAATCTATGACGAGGCGGGGCCTCTGCTGCAGCAGGCACTGGCGATTCATGAAGACGAGTTCGGAGAAGATCACATCGAGATCTCGTCGAGCCTCATCAGTCTCGGACTGCTTCACAAGGTGAACGGGGAGTTCCGCCATGCCGCCGAACTGTTCGAACGTTCGCTGGCGATTCGGGAAGAGAAATTCGGCCCCGAACACCCCCGGACCGCCTACGTCATGGATCACGTGGCTGACGCGCTTCAGGGAGCCGGCGAGTTCGACTCGTCGCGCGCACTTTACGAGCGCGCGATCGCCATCTACGAAAAGAATTCCGAATCGAATAAACTGGCGACAACAATGACGGATCTTGCTCTCCTCCTGCAGCGAAAGGGGGAGTACGAGGAAGCGCAGGCGCTCTACGAACGTGGCGTAAGCATGAAAGAGGCGGAGCTCGGCGAGGATGACCCCACATTGGGGCTCCTGTACAACAACATGGCGATTCTGCTGAAGAAAACGGGAAAGACGGACGAAGCGCGCGCGTACTACGAGAAGTCCATTGCGATCCGCGAGAAGACTCTGGGACCCGATCACCCGGACGTCGCGACATCGATCGGTAATCTGGCGAATCTTCTCTCGCAGAGCGGTAAGCCGGAAGAGGCGCTGCCGCTGTATGAACGATCGCTTGCCATTCGAGAGAAGGCTCTCGGGCGAAACGACCCGTCTCTTGCGATCGCGCTCAACAACATGGCGAACGTGTACCTCCTGATGGAGGATTACGAAGCGGCGCGTCCCCTCCATGAGCGGGCGCTCGCCATTCGCGAAGAATCGCTCGGCCCCGATCACCCGGAAGTGGCCAACAGCCTCAGCAATGTCGCCCTTCTGCTCGACCTGACGGGCGACTACAGCGCTGCAAAGCCCCTTTATGAACGCGCGATCGCGATCCAGATCGCGAAACTCGGAGCGGATCATCCGGATGCGGCGCTGACCATGCACAACCTTGCCGGGCTTCACCGGAGCCTCGGCGAATTCGAGGAATCAGAGGTTCTGTACGAGCGTGTGCAGGTCATGTGGGAAAAGAAGTTCCGATCGAATCATCCCTATATCATCGAAAACCTGACCCAGCACGCCACGCTCCTTCGAATGATGGGCAGGAACGGAGCAGCGGAAGTTCTGGAAGCGCGCGCCGCGGCGGCCCGGTGATTCTCCATGACTACGGTATTGGTGTACAATTCTGAATATGAATGAGGAATACTCGGTTTCAGAAACAAAGCGACTTGTCTCGCGCACGATCACGTTGAGCTGCATGCTTTGCGCGCTGTTGTCGTGCGCGCCCGATAACGCTTCGCCCCCCAATATTCTCCTCATCTCCATGGACACCGTGCGCAGCGACCATTGCTCCGTCTATGGTTATCACGCCGACACGACTCCGAACCTGCAGAGAGTCGCTGAGGGTGGCGCATGCTTTGATTTGGCTTATTCTCCTACAAGTACGACGGGGCCGACACACGCGAGCCTGTTCACCTCTCTGTACCCCATGCAACACGGTGTCATCAAGAACGGACTCAATCTCGATGATCGCTTCACGACGCTCGCGGAGCGGCTCCGGGAGAAGGGATATCAGACGGCGGCCATCATCAGCTCGTTCGTCCTCGATTCAAAGTTCGGATATGGGCAGGGATTCGACTTCTACGACGATGACCTGGACTGGGAATCCTCGAAGACGCAGCGTAGGTCGTGGGAGGGACACGAAGTGGAGCATGGCTTCGACCGCCCCGGGGA
>JABDJQ010000183.1 GCA_013002425.1 Gemmatimonadota bacterium | reverse complement strand
CGGCAAGGAGAAACACGGTCTTGCCCGGATCCGGCACGCCCGTGTCGACCAGAACACGATAGAGCGCGCGCAGTGCGTAGATGGTGCCGAGCCCCGGCCGGAGCCGGTCCGGCGGGTCCCCTTCGATAAAGGTCAGAATCAGCCACCCGTCGCCCCAGAAATGGGTCACGGAACGAAACGAGACGGCGAGCAGAACGAGCGGCACGGCTATCAGCAGAAACGGGGGAACGCGGCGCGTGAAGCGGGCGATACTCCCCTGCCAGCGGGGCATCGCGGCGACGGCAAGCAGCGACAGCGAGATCACGAGCCAGGCGCCCCTGGCCCCGGGCGCGAGGTCAGCGGCCCACCCGAGCGAGTAGAACCACGTCGGCGGACGCGTGGCGAAGAACGCGAGCGCGAACAGCGAAAGCGCGCCGGCCGCAACGGGCACGAAACGCGCGCCGTTCGAGGGGCGATGCGGTGCGGGCATTACGTCATCCCCTTGCGCAGCAGCGCGGCCGTGTACCACGCGGTCTTCCGGTCGCGGCGCGCGCGGCCCTTCGTTTCCGCCGCGCTCAGCCATCGGTCGATGCGTTTCGCCAGCGCGTCACCGGGAACGGCCCGCGCCGCGCGGAGCGCGGCAGTCACGACCACGCGCGGCACATGATAAACCGGGCGCAGCTTTTCGAGCGAAAGTCCGAGTTCGTGCGCCCTCTTCGCGATTTCATCGCCGGGCAGCGTTTCCCCGAGCTTGAACTGCACGAGGCCGCGCCGCTCGAGCGCACGGACCAGCGGATAGAAGCGCGTTTCCGGGTTGTCGAGTGTAAGCAGAAGCGCGCCGCCCGGGGCGACCACGCGGGCTGTTTCGCGAAGGCCCGCCAGCAGATCGCCGATGCTGTCGAAATGGTCGAGCGTCGAGCAGCTGTAAACGACGTCGAACGCGCCGTCCCGAAAAGGCAGCGCACGGTTGTCGGCCGCGATCATCGGGACCGCAACTCCCACGCCCCGCATACGGTCGCGCGCCAGCGCGCCCATGCGCGGCGATAGATCCATGGCGAAAACGCGCGCTTTCGCATTCCCGGGCCAGTCGAGCAGAACCTGGTCGGGGCCGTGCGCCTCCTCGAAAACGTCGGTTTTGAGGATTCTGGCGCCCGCGAGACGCTCCCCCGGCAGCCATTCCCGCAGCAAGTCGAGATGAACGCGGCGTTTATGCTCCGCCATGACCGGATCGAGGTGATAGCGACCCTGCATGGTTTCGGCCACGGAATCCCAGTATCGACTGTCGAATTCGTCCGACATTTCGCTTGCCCGCCCTCGTAATACCCGCGTATCGTCTGGCCCGGAGGTAATCTGCTCGTGATCTCGATCGTCATTCCGACTCACAACCCCGGCCACAAACTGGAACGACTGCTCCAGTCTATTGCGGAATCCGGTGTCGAGGAAAAGGAAATCATCGTCGTCGACGATTCGTCGAGCCAGTGCCTGAAGGAAACCGCCTCGCGTTTCCCGATCCGGATCGCGCGCACGCCGCGCCAGTCGGGGCCCGCGACCGCCCGCAATCTGGGCGCGCGACTCGCCGGCGGCGACATCCTGTTGTTCCTGGACGACGATGTCGTGATGGAACCCGACGCTCTTCGTGAAGTCGAACGTTTTTTCGAAGCGCATCCCGATCGTCACGCGATGATCGGCGTGTATTCTTCGGAGCCGGTCAATCGGGGACTGCTTCCCCGCTACAAGGCGCTGCAATGCTTCTCGTTTTATCAGAATCACGACGAGATCAGCGCGGTCAGCCTCCTCTGGGCGGCGAAGACCGCGATCCGGCGCGAGCTCTTTCTCTCGCTCGGCGGTTTCGACGAGTCGTTCGCGCGACCGAGCATGGAAGATCTGGAACTCGGCCGGCGCATTACGAAACAGACGCCGATCTACCTGAACCGCCGGGTCGTCGTGCGGCACGAATTTCCGAGCACGCTTCGGCGCAACATGAAGGATCATTTCGATCGCGGATCGCTCTGGGTGCGGCTCTTCTTCCGGCACAAGCGATTCGACAACTACCTCCATACGCGCCGCCGCGGCTTCTCGCGTCTCGCCGCCTTCGCCTCCGTGCCGGCTTTTCTGGCGAGCGCGTTCTATCCGCCGGCCGCGATCGCAGGGGCCGCGCTTCTGCTCGCGTACCTGGCCGCGAACGCCGATTTCTGGATTCTGGTCCTGAAGAGACGTCCGCGCGACTTCTTCCCGTTTCTGGGAATCGATTACGTGCTCGGGATTACGCTCGGCCTCGCCGCTCTGCGCGCGGGATCCGCGGAACTCCTCGGACGCGTCGTTCCGGGCCTCGCACCCGACGTCGATTCGCCTGTCGTGCCCATCCGCGATAAGTGATATACTGTTCGTTTGGCCTTACAGGCTGTCCAATCTAGGAGTTTTAACGCATGGATCAGAAGGTGATCGGCGCCGTCGGCAAAAACGGCTCCGGCAAAGATACGATTCTCGACATGATCGCGGACAAGTACGGCGTTCCCAGCATTTCCATGGGCGACATCGTGCGCGGGATCGCGAAGGAAAAGGGAATCGAGCCGACCCGCTTCAATCTGAACGGGATCTCCGCTCAATACTTCGAGCAGTACGGAAACGACTACTTCATCCGTATCGTGTGCGACCGGATCGACGAGTCGGACGCCCCGTTCACGGTCGTTACCGGAATCCGGACCTACCTCGACGCGAAGACTCTGCTCGACCGCTACGGCGACCGTTTCTACCTCGTGAGTGTGATCGTTTCGGATGACGACGAGCGTCTGAAGAGGGCGATGGGACGCGGGACCGCGCGTGATCCGAAGTCGATCGACGAAATGCGCGCGCACGACGAGCGTGAGGAGAAGATCTTCGGGATCGACAAAGCCGCCGCGCTCGCGCAGTTCACGATGAAGAACGACGGCACGCTGCAGGATCTGCGCGATCAGGTCGAGAACTGGGTCAAGGAGCAGTTTCCGGAACTTCTGGCTGCGAACAGGAGCTAGCGACCGGGGCCTTTCCGGCCGCCATCCGCTCTATACGTCAAAAAAATCGACGACCCCGGTTTCGAGCGAGTACTCCGCCCCGACGATCTGCAGGTGGTGATTGTCGATTTCCGCCTCGAGCAGCTCCGATCCGTGGCGCAACCCTTCGACCGACGCGTGAATGTTCGCGCGCACCGCGGCGTCGAGAAGCTCCTCCGGGGCGCGCTCCACGCCGTCCTTCGTGAGCGTTTCGATCGACGGCACGATCCTGTCGACGATCGCCTGCAGATTCGGGGACCTCTCTTCGGTCGGGCGTCGCAGCTCTTCGAGCGTGGCCGATACCGCCCCGCACTCCGAATGCCCCAGCACCACGACCAGCCTCGTGTCGAACATGTCGACCGCGAACTCGACGCTCCCGATCAGCGAGGGCGCCACGATGTTCCCGGCCACGCGAATCACGAACAGATCGCCGAGCCCCTGATCGAACACGATCTCGGCGGGCACGCGTGAATCCGAACAGCCGAGAATCACCGCGAACGGCATCTGTCCCGACATGAGCTCGTCGCGACGCGACCGCGTGCTGCCCGAGTCGCGTGAGGTCTTCTCCGTGACGAAGCGCCGGTTGCCGCTTCGCAGTCGTTCCAATGCTTCCTGTGCGGGTATCATGACTCTACTAATACCACGACTCGCCCCTCATTGCCCGATCAATGCCTCCGCCGCGGCCCGACCCGAGAGCGCGGCGCCCTCCACGCGCGGTCCCGCGAACGCGTCACCCGCCAGTATCAGCGTCGGCCTATCGCCGGCGATGCAGAAGCGCTCCTCGAAAACGCCGACCGGCTTGCTGTAGCGCCAGCCGTGCACCTGGAAGTCGGTCACGTTCGAACCGATCCACCGCCGCGCGGAACGGATCAGCTCCCGTCCGGCGGCTTCACGATCGCCCCCCCAGGATTCGCGACTGAAAGCGTCGTGCGCGTGAATCGTGACGGCCGGCACGGGCGAGACGCCTTTGACGGCGTTGTCGGCGATCCACGCGATCGGGCCGCCCGGATCGCGCACGACTCCCGGTTCGGGTATGCCCGACGGTCCGTCGAGAACCGCCATCACGGCCAGGCAGCGTTCGTATTCGATCGCCGAGAGCCGGGAATGAAGCGAGGGGTCGACTTCGGTTTCGCCCGCGGCCAGTATCGCGAGGGACTGCGGAACAGGCGGAGTCATGATGATCGAGCGCGCACGGATCGGTTCGCCGTCATCGAAGCGCGCGAGCCAGGTATCCTCGCCCCGCCCCCGCACGATCGAGAGGACACGCCGCTCCGTTCGCACGTCGAGACCTTCGGCGAGGGCCTTCGGGACCGCGGTCATCGAGGGAGTTCCGCGCCAGCGTGGATGGCCGTCCTGCGCGCCGCCGAAACCGCGGCACCATTCCCGGGCCGCGCCCGCGCCGAGCCAGGATTCGACCGACCGATGAAAACCGGGATCGCGCGCCGTGAAGAACTGGGCGCCATGGTCGAACACGGCGTTCGCAATGCGCCGGCTCGCCATCCGTCCGCCGACACCGCGCCCCTTGTCGACGACGACCGTTTCGCGCCCGCTCGCGCGAAGAACGCGGGCAGCCGCGAGCCCCGCCATGCCGGCCCCGATGACGAGCGCTTCCACAACCGTTCCCGCATCACCGGAACTGCGGGAGTTCAACTCTTGATCCGGACCGTGGATCGTCCGCCGTCCACGCTGAGGACCTGGCCCGTGATCCAGCTCGCGTCGTCCGAAAGCAGGAATGCCGTGAGTCCCGCGATCTCATCGGCCGTTCCGAGACGCGGCAGCGGGTGGAGCGCAGCGAGCGACTCGGCCATCTTCTCGTTCGCAACGATTCCCTCGGCCATGGGCGTCCGTGTGAGTGAGGGCGCGATCGCATTGACGCGCACGCGGGGCGCGAGTTCCGCCGCGAGGGAGAGCGTGAGGCCGTTCACGGCGCCCTTCGCCATGCCCATCGAAGCGTGAAACGTGAAGCCCTGCTGCGCCGCTACGCTCGAATAGAACACGACCGAAGCGGGCTGTTCCGCGCCACCTTTTCGGAGCGCGGGGGCGGCCGACCGAACGGCGAGCGCAGCGCCCGCGGCGTTCACGCGGAAGTCGCGAACGAAATCCTCTTCTTCGAGACGCGCCAGTCCGCGGAGATTGATCGAGCCGACGG
>JABDJQ010000181.1 GCA_013002425.1 Gemmatimonadota bacterium | reverse complement strand
GCCGTACTCTTCGCGCGTTCGCCCGCCGGGCCGAACGTGATCCTCGTATCCCTCGACACGCTGCGCGCGGATTTCCTCGGGTGCTACGGCGAAACGCGCGACACTTCCCCCGCGATCGATCGATTCGCGCGCTCCTCGGTGCTCTTCGAAAACGCATACAGTCAGGCCCCGAACACGCTCCTCTCGCACGGCTCGCTGCTGACATCCCGCTATCCGTCGGTCAACATGGCGAGCGCCGAGGGGAACAAGGTGCCGAAGTGGCGCATCTTCGCCGCCGAGATATTGCGAGAAGCCGGGTATCGCACTCTCGGCATCGTCGACTCCCATTTTCTGACGAAGACATACGGACTCGAGCAGGGATACGACCGCTACATACGCAGGGGCGACGGCGCGAAACGGATCGTGGCGAAAGCGAGGTCCTGGCTCGACCGCTACTCCGACGAGCCGTTCTTTCTGTTCGTGCACATCTACGACATTCATTCGCCGTACGCGCGAACCGCTCCCTATAAGAGACGATTCGTCGAAAAGCCGTATGACGGCCCTGTCACGTCGAATTCGATGGAGCTCGTAAAGTACCAGCGCCAGGTGCGGCGCGGGGAGACCCCCGACCTCGCGATCGACGAAGCCGCCGCGGAATACCTGCGGGCGCTGTATGCGGGCGGCGTCCGGGAAACGGATGACGCGATCGCGCCGTTTCTGCAATACATCGAAGAGAGCGCGCTCGGCGAGAACACGATCGTCGTACTCACTTCGGATCACGGGGAAGAATTTCTCGAGCACGGCACCGTTCTTCACGCCGAACTTTACCGCACCGTGACGCACGTGCCCCTGATCGTCCGGCTCCCCGGCGGAGAACGCGGCGGGAAACGCGTACCGCAGGCGGTGGGACTCGTCGACGTGCTCCCCACTCTGCTCGACGTCACGGGCGTCGAGACGCCGGGCAAGATGAGCGGCCACTCTCTTGCCGGGCTCATGCGGGGAGACGAAACAGAGGCCTTCCGCCGATTCTCGTTCAGCGAAATGAGCGACGACCTCGGCAGCGTGGCCACGCTGAACGACCGGTTTCACCTGGTCGGAAAGACGGGCGAAGGCCGCTGGGAACTCTTCGAATACCGGAACGACCGGCTCGAGCAGGAGGACCTCTTCGCGAACCACCCCGAAACGGCCGACTCCCTGACCCGCCTGATCACGCTCTGGCGGCGCGAAATCGAGGCCGATATCGCCGCCGAGGCCGGCCGCACGACGGAAGCCGTCGAACTCGACGAAGCCACGGTTCGCGAACTGAAAGCATTCGGCTACCTCGACTGACCGTCCGCTCCTGTTGTAACTGCCCTCCTGCGGCCTCCTTTCGGCCGATTTGACCCCTTCCCGATTATTTTCCCGATTCGTGTGACTTTCAGAGCGCCCGACACGTCTATTCGGACGGTGAAAAACAATGTCGCCGTGATGCTTTCCTATGGCGTAGATCGCGTGCGAAGACGATCTTTTCTGCTGGCCTCGTCGAGGCCGGTCGAAGCGCGAGAACCACCGGAGGCGCGGATGACCACACCGGAATCAGGAGGAAATCGAGTGATGAACTCACAGTTACGAAAGAAGACAAATGCCCGGATCGCGGGCGCCGTTCTCGGCGCCGCCGTCGCGTTCCTGGTCCTACCCGGCGCCTCGAGCGCCGCGGGCATCGACGGGCTCAGCTACACGTTCGCCCCGAGCATCGAGCAGATGCAGTGGGACGACGACGTGCTGCTGAAGGACGACGTCCTGTACGGCGGGCGCATGTCCGTCAACTTCGGGAAGTCGGTCGCCCTGCGCGGCTTCTATCTCTACAACGACAAGATCGGCATCGACGGCGAAGGCCCGGATCTCGGCAACACCGAGTACACCAACTTCGGCGCCGACGTCCAGTTCAGCCTTCCGGCCGATCGCTTCGTCCCGTACCTCTACGGCGGCGGCGGCATCGTTCGCTTCAACCCGGACACGGGCGAGAAGAGCGACCGCATCGGCCTCAAGTACGGCGCCGGCATTCGCTTCGGCGTTACGGACCGCGCCGAGATGATGATCTATGCCGAAGACAACGCGTTTCGTCTCGACGAAGCGACGGAAGTGCCGGCCGAGAAGCTGTCGCTGCTCGCCGAAGGAAACGACGACGGCGACCTGCAGCACAACATCTCGTTCGGCGCAGGCCTCAATTTCTTCCTCGGCGGCTACAGCGGCGATGAAGACACGGACATCGATCGCGCCTACCGCGAACAGTTCTCGGGCGGGCTCAAAGGCCTTTCAGTCAAAGTGCAGCCGATGGTCGGACGTCTCGATTACGACAAGGCGATCGACCTCGCGGACCAGGACTTCGTCGGTACGCGCGTCGGCCTCGGCTTCGGCGAGTACGTCGACTTCCGCGCGTTCTACTGGCGTGGCGTGAACGGCGACTGGGACGACTTCGAACAGATCCAGAGTTACGGCGGGGAGGCGCAGTTCAACCTGAACCCCTCGCCCGGCGTTTCGCCGCACCTGATCCTCGGCGCCGGTAATCTCGACTACATGTCGGGCTACAAAGTCGACGACATGGAAGGCACGCGGCCCGACGACGAGATCATTCTCATCGGCGGTGTCGGCGCGGACATCACGCTCAACAAGAAATGGCTGATCAATATCGCCGCGCGCGACTACATCTTCAGCGCAATCGAAGATCCGGAAGAAACCAGCGATCCGGACGACCTGTTCCACAACTGGGTCTACACGGTCGGTACGACGTTCATTCTCGGCGGAGATCCCGACGAGATGAAGACGGCCGCCGTGGAAGAAGAGCCGGTCTGGTACGACGCCGATGAAGACGACAGAGATCTGATCGCAAAGAGCAAGACCGTCGAGCCGAAGATGGAGAAGGTCACGAAAGACACCGTCGTCGTCAAGAAGATCGAGAAGAGCATGCCCGTCGAAAGCCCGGTACGCACGTATCAGGGCGACAAGATCGTGACCCTTCCGGTTCCGACCGTCGGTGAAATCTACATCCGCTACGGACCGGCCGGCGGCGTCAGCATCGAGTCGAAGGGTGGCGACGGCACGGCTCCCGCTCCGGTGCAGCCCGCTCCGACCGAAGCTCCGAAGACCGGCGCGCTCCTCGGCGACGGCCAGAGCGCGGACGACCTCCGCACGATCATCCGGGACGCGATCCGGGATGAAATGGGCGACTCGGCCGCGGTCAAGAAGCAGATGAAGGAAATGGAAGATCGCCTCCTCGACAAGATCGACGAGCGCATCGAAGAGAAGACCGACCGCGTCGAGAAGGATCTCCAGGACGTGGAAAAGGATCTTCAGAGCGAAATCGACCGCGCGGACCGCGGCACGAAGACGATCATCCTCGATTCGAAGGGTGACGTGGTCGCCACGACGGACGGCGCAGTGAAAGAGGAAGGAATCGGTCTCGGGTTTTCGAATCCGGAGTACTACATCGGTGCTGCGGTCGACGAACCGGAGCAGTTCATCATG
>JABDJQ010000148.1 GCA_013002425.1 Gemmatimonadota bacterium | reverse complement strand
GGGGTATCTGGCAAGCCCGCCCGTGGTCGCGGCCTCCGCGCTCGCGGGATACATGGCGCCACCGTCGGCGCTCGGCCTCGACTGGGACGCGGAGAAGTACGGGATCTAGGCGCCGCCCGGCTCGGCGTCGCGCTCGATCGCTTCCAGCCGTTCGGCGAGATCTTCCCAGCGCGCGGTCTTCGACGTGACTACCGTTTTCTTGCGCTTGTACTCGGAGAGGGTTTTTGCGAATTCGGGCGTTTCGTAGTGCGCCGGATCCGCCATTTTATGCTCGAGCGCCTCGATCTCCGCGGTGAGCTTCTCGATCTCCGCCTCGATCGCTTCGATCTTGTCCGCAACCGGCTTCCGTTTGCGATAGAGCGCGTTTCGCCGCTCCGCCGCGAGCCTTTTCTCTTCCTTCTTCGAGAGCCCGGGCTCTTCGCCCCGCTCGCTCTCCTCGCGCGCGGAAATACCGCCTCCGGAAGCGTTCGTATCACGCACGGCGAGGCCGCCGGCATCCTGCACCGCCTTGTACTCGTCGTACGTTCCCATGAATTCGCGAAGCGTACCCGCCGTAATCTCGACGATGCGGTCCGCGAGCCGACTCAGGAACTCGCGATCGTGCGAGATCACGATGATCGAGCCGTCGAAGTCGGAGAGCGCGTCTTCCAGCACTTCCCGTGACGCGATATCGAGATGGCTCGTCGGTTCGTCGAGCAGCAGAACGTTCGGGGGCGAAGCGAGAATCTTCGCAAGCGCGACGCGCGCCTTCTCCCCGCCCGAGAGAACGGAAATCTTCTTGAACACGTCTTCCTTCGAAAACAGGAAGCGTCCGAGCATCGAACGCGCTCTTTCCTGATTCCCGGTAGGCAGAACGCGCTGCACTTCTTCCAGAATCGTCGCATCGAGGTCGAGCGCCTCGGTCTGATGCTGGGAGAACATACCGAGCTTGACGCCGCGCCCGAGAGCGCGTTCGCCGCTCGTCGGCTCCAGTTCACCGCCGATGATCTTGAGCAGTGTCGTCTTCCCCGCCCCGTTCGGTCCCACGAATGCCACACGCTCGCCCCGCTCCATCATCCAGTCGATCGATTCGTAGACGACCTGTTCGCCGTACGCATGACCGATGGCGCGCAGCTCCACCTGCACGCGCGCGGAAGGCGGCGCCTCGGGCAGGCGAAAGACGACTCGCTTCTCCGTGCGGCGATCACCCGCGAACTCCATCTTGTCGAGACGCTTGATCCGGCTCTGCACCGCCTTCGCCTTCGTGTTCTTGTACCGGAAGCGTTCGATGAACCGCGTCTCCTTTTCGAGAAAACGCGCCTCCGCCTTGCGCCGCGCCTCGAGCCCTTCTTCGCGAAGCGCTTTCGCCTTCAGATAGAAGTCGTAGTTGCCGGAATAGGGGACGATCGTGCAATCTTCGACGTCCCAGATCTGGTTCGGAAGACGGCGCAGAAGCTCGCGATCGTGGGAGACCAGCACGAGCGAGCCCGGAAAAGCGGCAAGATAGCTCTCGAGCCAGACCACCGACGGCAGATCGAGATAGTTCGTGGGTTCGTCGAGAAGAAGCAGGCCGGGTTCCATCAGAAGCAGCTTGGCGAGCGCGGCCCGCATGAGCCATCCGCCCGAGAACTCTTCCGTGGGCCGGTCGAGATCCTCGTCCTGGAATCCGAGCCCGCCGAGGATCTTCTTCGCTTTGGCGTCGAGCTGATACCCGCCGAGCTCCTGGTAGGCGTGCTCTTTCGCTCCGTGCTCTTCCGAGAGCCGGGCGAGCGCTCTCGTGTCTTCCTCGCGCTCCAGCGCCCGTTCGAGTGCGCGCAGTTCCTCTTCGAGCCCGGCAAGGCGCTCGTGGCCGGCGAGCGTTTCGTCGAGCACGGAGCGCCCCGTGAACTTCGGCACGTCCTGAAGGAGGTAACCGATTGTCATATCACGAGATAAGGATCGTGAGCCGCCGTCGGGTTCGAGATGGCCCGCGAGAATCTCGAGCAAAGTCGTCTTTCCCGACCCGTTCGGGCCCACGAGACCGATCCTTTCCCCCGTTCCGATTGTGACATTCAGTGAATCGAAGAGGGTGCGGCCCCCGTAATGTTTTGCGATGTTTTGCAGAATAAGCATGACTTTCGCATGATAAGGGAAAGTGGCTCTTGGGAAAACGCGTCCGTGGGGCGATGATCGGATCAGAGGGACGATAAGTAGGTATCATGACGAAACGACGGAAGACATTCAGCCGGAAATCGACGAGGATGGCCATCAGGATGCTCGAACGCATTCTGAAGGTGAAGCTGAACGTCACGGGCACGGAGAACATTCCGAATGCCCCCGTCCTTTACGTCATCAATCACTTCACACGCGCCGAGACTTTCCTGCTTCCATACGTCATCCACAAATACACGGGCCGGCATATCCGATCGCTCGCGGACGAGAAACTGTTCGTGGGACGGTTCGGAGAATATCTGCATCAACTCGGCGTGGTGTCGACGAAGCACGAGCACCGGGACCGCATGATCGTGGGCGACCTGATGACCGGGCGCGACGACTGGGCCATCTATCCGGAAGGCGCGATGGTGAAGTCGAAGAAGGTGCAGCGCAGGGGGCGCTTTCTGCTGGCCACCACCGGAGATGGCCACACGCCACGCACGGGCGCCGCGACCCTCGCGCTCAAGACCGAGATCTACAAACGGCGATATCAGCGCGCGCGGCTCGCGGGGGACCACGAGATCGCGGCCGACATCGCCGAGCGTTTCGGATTTGCGAACGCGGCGGAGCTGAGCACGGAAGATACGACGATCGTGCCGGTCACGATCACGTACTATCCGCTGCGCCCCGGGGACAACGCGATCAAAACTTTAGTCAAGAAGTTCTTCAGAGAAATCCCCCCGCGTCTCGAAGAGGAACTCGAGATCGAAGGCAACATCATTCTTTCCGATGCCGACATCAGCATTCACTTCGGCGAACCGATTCCGGTCGCCCCGTTCACGAAGGAACGCTTCTTCACGAGCCGTCTGATTCCGCGTTTCATCCGGTCGATCGAAAAAAACAACGCGCTTCTGCAATACCAGGCGAAGCGACTGACCCGCACGTTCATGGATCGTATCTACAATAACATCGCGATCAACTTCGATCACCTCGTCTGCGCCGGGTTCCGGGCGATCGACGGGGGCGAGATCGACGAGGAGCATTTTCGGCGAGCGATCTTCCTGACGGCGCGCGACATCCGCGAGAACCGCGTTCATCAGCTGCACGAGACGGTGAGCGGTGACCTGAGCGCGCTCCTGCGCGACGAAGACCCTCCTCCCTACCGGAGCATTCTCGACCTCGCGGAGGAGAAAGGCGTCGCAAAACGACGGAACGGCAACCTCGAAATCAATCGCCTGCAGCTCGAAATGCTGCACATGTTCCATACGATCCGCGTGAAAAACCCGTTCATGGTCATCGCGAACGAACTCGAAAACGCGAAAGACGTAGCCGATACATTGCGCGGGTATCTGCGAAGCGATCCGGATGAAGTGCGCGAGGATGCGATGGAAGCCGCTCACTCCGCCGACTGCAAACGATACGAGCGGGAGTATCGCGAAACGTTCGAGGAGGGCGTTTCGAAAGAACGGTCCGTAGGCGCTCCCTATATCATGCGATCCACGAAGAGCCGCATCGGTATCGTGCTGAGCCACGGCTTTCTGTCAGCGCCCGAGGAAGTGCGGCTTCTGGCCGAGGAACTGCACGCGCGCGGTTTCTCCGTCTACGCGCCCCGCCTCGCGGGACACGGCACGACGCCGCGCGATCTCGCCTCACGCACCTGGGAAGAGTGGGCCTCCGCCTACGCCCGCGGCTACTCGGTCCTTTCGCAATGCTGTGATTCCGTATATCTCGCCGGCTTCTCGACCGGCGGCGTTCTCGCCCTTCGCGCCGGCGCGCTCCCCTGGAAGAAGGTGCGCGGTATCATCTCGATCAGCGCCCCCCACGACCTCGGGGACATACGCGCGCGGCTCGCTCCCGCCGTCAATCTCTGGAACGAGATTCTCGCGAAAGTGCGCGTCGGGCGCGGACAGATCGAAATGGTGCAGAACAATCCCGAAAACCCCGCTATCAACTATCTGCAGATTCCGGTTCGCGGTCTGCGGCAGCTCGCCAGGCTCATGGATCACACGCGCGCGCTCCTCGGCACGATTCACAAACCCGTGCTGCTGATCCACGGGAGAACGGATCCGGCCGTCGATCCGAAGGCCGTGCGCAAGTACGAGACGGCCATGAAGCAGGTCGAGCCCCGAACGCGGATACTGGAGACCGAAAATCATATCGTGGTGCGAACGGAATCCCGCTTCGAGGTCGCGGAGGCGATCGGGGATTTCGTAGAGACCGCGGAATCGACCGCCGGCGCCCGCAGGGAAAAGGGTCGTGACCCTTCCGGCCCCAATCCTCTAGAATGGCAGGAAGCCTCTTAGATTTCGCGCGCCGGGATGCGCGATCGATTCACGACTATCCGGGAGCAAGATGCATGATCGGACTCCGCGGGCTCTTGCTGAGCCTCCTTACGCTCGCTCTCGTCTCCGGCTGCGGCGACGACAATACGACGAACAACGATAATGGCAACGACCCGACCGCGGCCTCACGCACGACCGAGGGGTGGGAATCGTACGGCCGGGGCGACATGACGACCGCACGCGAAAAATTCCGAAGCGCGATCACGCTCGACGCCGGCCATGCGCCCGCGCACAGCGGGCTCGGATGGGCCCTTGCGGCCGACGACTCGCTCGATGCCGCCGTTACCGCCTGGGACGAGGCGCTCGGCATCGACGCCGGCTTCACCGACGCTTACGCCGGGAAGGCGCTCGCGCTGTTCGCGGGCGAATCGCCCGATCCGGCCGGCGCGATCACGGCGGCCGGCGAGGCGCTTTCGCGCGAGCCTCGTTACGATTTCTCGATGGACGATGTGGACTGGACGGATCTTCGGCTGCTGCTCGGGAATGCCTACGTGCAGACGGGCGAGTACTCGTCGGCGGCCGCCCAGATCGACAGCCTCGGCGGCACGTCGCCCGATCCGTCTTCCGATACGTACGAGCAGGACATCATCGCGTTTCTGGAAGCGCTCGCGAACTGACGGGCGGGCGCCCGCCTTTTCATCTCTGCCCCTGCCCGGGCAGGCTCTGCAGAATCTCCGCTGCCCGCCGATTGCCGGGATCGAGAGCGCGCGCCGCCTCGGCGGCCTCCCGCGCCTCGTCGTATAGCCCCAGTTCCCGGTTCGTGATCGCGAGTTGCACCAGAACGTTCGGCTTCTCTTCGTACTTCTCCCGATAGGCCAGGAGCAGGGCGCGCGCCTGCTCGGCGTCCCCGTTCGCGCGCACGACGGCCGCGAGGTTCGCGAGCACGCGCGGATCGCCGGGAGCGCGAAGCGAAGCATTGCGCAGCGTTTCCCCGGCCTCCGCCCCCTTCCCCCCGCTCTGAAGAGCGGCCCCGAGGTTCACCCAGGCGTCCATGAATGCCGAGTCGAGAGCGATCGCCGCGCGAAACTCCCGCGCGGCCGAGCCGAACTCGCCTCTCTGATAGTGATGGATCCCGAGCCGGAACCGCTGTTTCGGATCATTGCCCCCGGTCGCGAGTCGCGCCGCGAGTGCCTCCTCCTCTTCGTCGACCCTGGCAATATAGGACGCGATCCGCGTATCGTCAGGCGCAATCCGGAACGCTTCCTGAAAATGCGGCAGTCCCGCTACGAGCTGGCCGGTACGCGCCACGGCGATCAGTCCCTGAAAGAAGGCGGGCGTCGCGCGGGCGGACCGGTCGAAGCGATCGAGCCCGGCGGAATCGAGCGGCGAAGCTTCCCCCGCGAATACCAGGCGCACGTCCTCCGGTTCCTGAAGCACGAGGGCGAGGTTTTCCGCTTCCACGATCGGGGCGGACCCCGCGGAAAGCGCGCGCGGCAATCGAAACTCGAGGAGCGGGCGGTCGAACGTGTTGACCGGGCCTTCGCCCGCGAAAGCGCGCACGCGGTCGTCGCCCGCCACATACGAAGCGGCGATCGATGCCGGGTCGCTCAGGTTCGATGTGGCGAGATCGCGCGCGATAGCCGGGTTCTCGAAGACGCGCGAAAACCGGGCGCGATCGATCGTCAGCGGTTCGTGCGAGCCGACGAGAATCGCGTGCTTCGGCTCGAAGAACCAGAGCGAGACGTGCGGGAATACGCTGGCGAAAGTGCGCGCGACGCTCTTCCATTCCTCTGTGGGTATCAGGAGCGGAATCCACTGGCACATGATCCCGCCTTCGGTCAGACGGTCCGCGCAGCGCTGATAGTACTTCTCCGAGTAGACGGCCGCATTTCCGACGAACGCGTGATTCAGTTTGGCGTCGGACGAGATCACGTCGTACGTAACGTCCGTTGTCCTGAGATAGTTCACGCCGTCGTCGACCAGGATCCGCACGCGCGGATCCGACAGGGCCCGGTTGTTTTCGTTCAGAAAGAGGTCCGAGCCTTCCACGACTTCCGGCACGATCTCGACACAGTCGATCCGCTCCAGTTCGTCGTGAAGCGTCAGCGACCCGAGCGTGATGCCGCTTCCGAGACCGACCGCGAGCGCGTTCTTCGGATTCTTCGCGAGCAGCACCGGCAGATGCGCCAGAATGGTCTGCTTCTGCACGAGGTCGCCTGAAGACGCGCCGATCACGCCTCCGTCGACCGACATCATCTTCGTCCCGTTCAGCTTCTTGTACACTTTGACGATCCCGGCCATCCCCTCTTCGTAATAGAGGATTTCGTCGCTTCTTCCCTCGCTCTCGCTCAGGAATCCGTTCGGAAGCGTGAGCCGCGGACCGACCGTGACGAGCAGAAGCACGATTGCGGGCGCGACCCAGAGCAGCCGGCGGCGCCCCCGCGCGCGCAGGAGAACGAAGCCTCCGACGAGCACGTTGATGACGGAGAGAGCGAGAATGCCGTTCTGAATCCCGAACATCCTGATCACGAGCGTGCCGGCGAACACGGTGCCGAGAATCGACCCGAACGTGCTGGCGGCGTAAAGAAGGCCGACCGAGCGCCCGATCCCGCGGCGCGCGCGCACGACCAGCGTCGTGGCGAGCGGAAACGCCATGCCCATGATCGTGGTCGGGACGATCATCACGAGCAGGCACGTGAATGCGATGCGAAGCAGGTTGCTCGTCCATGAGATGTCTTTGAATCCGGCCACTTCGAAGTAAACGTAGAGCGGAAGCCAGTCGGCGTCGTAGAACAGATGACAGAGCACGGGCACGGTCAGCGCGCCGCCGATCCCCATCGCGATCTGGAGCAGTCCGAGCCACTGGAACGGGCGCCCGATTCTCGATTCGATCCACGTGTAGAGGACCGAGCCGAACGCGATCCCGAACAGGAAGCTGGCGAGCGTGATCGACACCGAATACGTCGAGTTCCCGACGAAAAAGACGAGCGCCTTCGACCAGAAGACCTCGTATCCGAGCGACGTGAACCCAGCCAGGAGCGTGGCGATGAAGACGAGCGGCACGAGACGGGGATCGAAGCCGTCTCCGCGGTGCCGCGCCCGGGTGGGGCCGGAAGCAGCCTCGTCATCCCCGGAGTCGACACTCCGGCCGCGGGGAAGCAGCACGAGCGCGAGTACGCCCACGAGACCGTTCAGGGCGGCCGTGACGAAGACCGTACCGCGAATCCCGAACTGTTCGATCAGCACGAAGCCCGCGATCAGCGCCCCGGCCATCGCTCCGAACGTGTTTACGCCGTAAAGATGTCCCAGGACCCGGCCCGCGCGCGAAGGATCGCGCCCGATCAGGTACCGGCTGAGGACGGGAAACGTCCCCCCCATCAGAAACGTCGGCAGAAGAAGCGCCGCCATCGAATAGAGGATGCGAAGCGTAATACGGACCCCGAAGGGTATGTCGTGCCCCGTGACGAGCGAATCGAACACGCCCGTCAGCAGCGCGAGAAACGGAAGCAGCAGAACCGCCGAGATCCCGATTCCGATCTCGAGCCATGCGTACGCCCCGATCGGATTCTTCATGCGGTCGACGAGGCGGCCGAAGACGACGCTGCCTAGGGCCAGCCCTCCCATGAAGACGCCGAGCACGGTGACGACGGCAAGCACGGTAACGCCGAGCGCGTCCGAGAGCATGCGAACCCAGACGACCTGATAGACGAGTCCCGCCATCCCCGAGGCGAACACGAGGGCATAGAGGAGCGGCAGTGCGATCGGTTTACGGTCGGGCAAGCCAGTTACTCCTCGAAACGGCAAAGGGATCGTTCATTATATCGGCAGCGGTGACCGGTTGCTACCCTTCTCGCCCTCTTGACAATCGGATCGGGATTCTATACCATTTGGGCTTCATGAGAGCCAAGTCAACGCTCTAAAACAGGGGAACAATAAGACTAGAGAAAACAACCAGTTAGAACCTCTTTTTAAAGCGATTTCTTGAAAGCCAACCGTTTCGGTTGGTTTTGCTGCTATCAGGGCGAAACCTGCGCGGAGTTCGCGGGTTTGATTGACGAGGATGACAAAGATGAAGCATTGGAAGAATACGATAAGAATCAGCCTACCCGCTGCCGTGGTGCTCTCGCTTCTGCTGGGAGCGGGCGACGTGTATCCGCGCGGGGAAGCGAGTCGTTTCGTGCGTGTCGCGACCCACGAGCCGGATGTCGAAGACTACGTGATCGAGCCGACACTGCGCGTTTCGCTGCTGCCGCCGCTCGGCATTACGGTGACCGCCTATTCGTCCACCGTGGATCAGTGCGACGACACCCCGTTTCAGACGGCGTCGATGACCACCGTCCGTCCCGGCATCATCGCGCTCAGCCGCGATCTCATTCGCCGCTACAACCCGGAAGCGCCGTTCTCGTACGGCGACGAGGTGTTCGTCGAAGGGCACGGGAAGTTCACGGTCGAGGACACGATGAACAAACGCTATTCGCGCCGCGCGGACATCTGGTTCCCGTCGCGTTCCGAAGCGCGGGATTTCGGAAAGAAGAGCCTCACGATTTCGATGGTGCGCCCCGGCGGTTCGGTCGATTCCGATCGTAAATCCTCTTCAGCCCCTTGAGCGTCAACCCCGCGTCACACACGTCCACGCTTTCCGCATGATCGGCGATGAGGGATCCGAGTCCCCCCGTAGCCACGACCTTCGCCCGTTCTCCGAGTTCGCTGCGGATCGAGGCCACGAGACCGTCCACCGCGGCGATCGACCCGCGCACGATACCGGAGCGGAGCGCATCCTCGGTGTTCGCCCCGATCACGCGCTCCGGCCAGATCAGCTCCGGCGCATGCAGGCGCGCCCCTCTCTCGCCGACCGCGTCCCGCACGCTTCCGGGGCCGAGAGTGATGATTCCCCCGAGAAATCGCCCCCCGGCGTCCACCACTTCCATCGTCAGCGCCGTCCCCGCATCGATCGCGATGACCGGGCCGCCGTACTCCGCGAACGCGGCCACCGCGTTGGCGATCCGGTCGGGCCCCACTTCGTCGGGGCGGTCGACCGCCAGTTCGATCCCGAGATCGAGTGACGGACCCACCGCGATCGGATTCAGCGCTCCCTTTCCGAGCGCGCGTCGAATCCCGTTACGGAGATACTCCTCGCGCGCGGGAACGACCGTCGCGTAAGCGGAGCCCTCGCACTCGCCGGCGTCCCGCCCTTCCGGCAGATCGTGTGCCGCCGTCATGATCGAGGCGCGCACCGCTTCGATCGAATCGAGTCCGCGCGAACGCACGGTCGCGCGAGCGATTTCCGTGCCGCGCTTCGCTTCCACGAACACGAAACGCGTGCGGCTGTTTCCGCTGTCGACGAGCAGTATCATTCGGCTGTTTCCCATGACAGAACGCGCGTGACTTCCCCGAGGCAGTATTCCTTCTCGACCGTCCCGGTCCGCAGCACGAGTCCGCCGGCCGGGCCGATGGCGGTGGCGACTCCTCCGACCCGGTCGCGCCCGATCTGAAGTTCGACCCTTCTCCCGATCAGCGACGAATGCTCCTCGACGAAAACGCGCACGGGCTCGAAACCGACGGCGCGCAATTCGTCGATCCTGCGCTCGAGGGCG
>JABDJQ010000139.1 GCA_013002425.1 Gemmatimonadota bacterium | reverse complement strand
GACGCGGACCGTGTGTTCGTCTTCGAGGGGGTGGCGGGCGAATGGATCGTGCGCCAGACCTGGAAGATCGAGAACGAAGAAGCCGCGCGGATTCTCGCTCGTCGGGAATGGAACTGGGAAGACGGCCGCCCGGCGCGGCCGATCGTGTCGCTCTCGCACGAAGGGTCGATTTCGAGACTGGCCGTTCCGATCAACTTCGACGGGGCGGCCGGCGTCTACTTCGAACGCGCGATCGACTCGAATCGCGGGCACTTCAATCGTCGCGACCTGAACTTCGTCGTGGCCCTCGTGCGTGACTGGGACCTGGGCGCCCGCAAAGTCGAAAAGTCGTCCTCGGATCACTTCGGACGCATCATCACGAAGAACCCGAAGATGATCGAAATCCTCGAAACGCTCGAGAAGCTGCAGGGGATGCATCTGACGATCCTGCTTCAGGGAGAGACGGGAACGGGCAAGGGGCTGTTCGCCTCCGAGATCTCGAAGGGAAATCCGGGACCGCTGGTCACGATCAACTGCGCCGACCTGTCGGAAAGCGTGCTCGAGAGCGAGTTGTTCGGTCATGTGAAGAGCGCGTTCACGGGCGCCACGACCGGCAAGAAGGGTCTGTTCGAGACGGCGGACGGCGGCACGGTCTTTATCGACGAAATCGACAAGACCAGCCGCAAGTTCCAGGAGAAGCTGCTTCGCGTCGTCGACCGCCAGGAATTCAAGCCGGTGGGATCGGTGCGCGTCAAACGTGTCGATTGCCGTATCGTCTGCGCCTCGAACCGGAATCTCGGAGAGGCAGTGAAAGCGGGCGAGTTCCTTGCGGATCTCTACTATCGGTTGAAGGTCATTTCCATACTGATTCCACCGCTCCGGGAAAGGCCCGAGGATATCCTGCTCCTCGCCGATCACTTCCTCCGGCGGTTCGCGGACCAGTTCGAAAAACCGGGGATTCGGCTCTCCGAAGAATCGCTGGCGCTCCTCGCGAAACACACATGGCCCGGCAACGTGCGCGATCTGCAGAACGAAATGGAGCGCGCCGTCGCCCTTTCCGCCCCGGAAGAGCGGATCGACCCGGAAGATTTTTCCGAAGAACTGCTGGCGCGCGATACGGAAGCCCCCGGCCGGATGGAAGTGGGTGAGCGCACCCTCGCGGAAATGGTCGGCTCGCTCGAAAAGCGCATCATCGACCAGGTGCTGCGCGAATGCGTCGGAAACAAGTCGAAGGCCTCCCGCGTGCTCGGCCTGACGAGAAAAGGACTCCGCAACAAGATCCAGCGCTACGGAATTCAGGAGCCGTAAGCACCGGCCGGTTGCCTGGCCGGGTTTAACTCGCCACGATCAACGAGTACACTCTCCCGTGTTCCCGCACGAACACAGGAGCCGTATGTCGATTCCCGATCCCCGTCATGATGACGTCGTAATGCAGGGCGAAGAAGCCGTTCGCCGGCAGCGCGCCGAAGTGCGCGGCATGTTCGACAAAGTCAGCGCCCGCTACGACCTGCTGAATCGCCTGCTCTCGATCGGCATGGACGGAGGCTGGCGGCGCGCGGCCATTCGCGCTTCGCGCCTCGCGGCGGGCGACTGCCTGCTCGACGTGGCCTGCGGAACCGGCGACATGATGCGTGAGGCGGCGCGCCGCGTGCCGGGATGTCGCGTAATCGGAGTCGACTTCGCGCGCGAAATGCTCCGCGCCGGTCGCGGGAAATGGGATCCGTCGGCGCCCCTCGCGTTCGTTCACGCCGATGCGGAATCGCTGCCCGTGCGCGACGGCATGTGTGCGGCGGCCACTATGGCGTTCGGTATCCGCAACATTCCTCGAAGGGAAACGGCGCTCCGTGCCATGGCGCGCGCCGTGAAACCGGGCGGCCGCGTCGCCATACTCGAGCTCAGTACGAAAAAGAACGGATTCCTGGCGTTCGCCGTGCGCACCTATGTACGCACCGTGCTTCCTGTTGTCGGCGGAGCGCTGTCCGGCGGGGAAGCTTATGGCTATCTTTCCGACTCGATGCACGCCTTTCCCGACCCCGCGCGTTTCTGCGAAGAGATGCGAAGCGCGGGACTGGTGAATGTGAAGGCGCGCAGGATGTTTCTGAGTCCCGCCTGGCTGTTCGTCGGGACTGTCGCTCCGGAGGTGTGAGATCAGAGTTTCGAAGCATGCGGTCACGTTCGCGACGGCCGTTCTCGTCCTCGTTTGCGGGCCGGGATGCGGAAAGGACGCGCGGCACGAAGCGAATGACGATCCGATCGCAACGGAAAGAGCGCGCCTGCAGTCGTGGGAGTACGCGCGGATCGACCCGGGCGATTCGATCCGTACATACCTCGGGGATGAGCGCGCGCCGGTTCGGGCGCAGGCAGTGAAGACGCTCGGACGCCTTCAGAACGAGGACCACACCGCCCTGATCGTGCCCGCCCTGAACGACACGAACACGACCGTGCGAAGCGCGGTCTATTTCGCGCTCGGACAGATCGGCGATGAACGGGCCGCCGTTCCTCTCGCCGCAAGGCTCCGACGGGAGGCCTCACTGCGTCTCCTGAACGAAGGAGTGAAAGCGCTGGGAAAAATGGGCGGCACGGCGGCGTCAGCGGGTTCCGCTTCCTACCTGAAACATGAACATCCTCTGATACGCGCGGAAGCGTGCTACGCCCTCGGTCGCATGGAGGATTCGACTCAGACCGCGCAGCTCGTGGCGCTGCTCGGCGACGAGTCGGACGATGTGCGCGCGGCGGCGGCCTACGCGATCGAGAAATCGGGGCAGGAGGAGTTCGCTTCGGGACTTGCGCCGCTCTTTCGGGACGAGTCGCCCGTCGTCCGCGAGTTCGCGATTCGGGCCGCGGGGAAACTCGGCGACGCTTCGACCGTGCTGGCGGGTTCGCATCTTCTGCGGGACGAAAGCTGGCGCGTGCGCGTGAACAGCGCGCGTGCCATGGGCGAAGTCGGCGGCCCGGATGCAGCAGCCGCGCTGGTCGAGGCGCTCACGATTCCCACGGATCACATGATTACGCGCGTCACGATCGTGCAGGCGCTCGGCGCCACGGGTGAACAGGCGGCGCGTCCGGCACTCGAGCGGATTCTCCTGGGCGAAGCCGGTCCTCTGACGCTCCCGGCGCTGCGCGCGATCGCCCGTCTGCCCGGCGAGGGTTCGATCGAACAGCTCCGCGTGTTCCATGATGCGGAGAACGCGGCGATTCGCGAGGCTGCCTGGGAGGAAGGAGCGAGGATTGCCGAGCGGGAAGAGTATGCCGCGCATCTCGCGCAGTTCTGGAACACGGACGACGCGCGCGTGAAGAAGGGGATCGTGGCGGGGCTCGCGGCGCGTGAACGGCCCCCGCTCGACTTCCTCGTGAGCGCACTTGACGTCAAAGACGCGCCCACGCTCGTTCTTGCCGCCGACGCGATCGGGGAGCACGGCGGACCGGGCGAGCGCGAGGCTTTACAACGTCTTTACTGGAGTCATCCGGGGGCGACGACCGAAGATGGAGAGGTGCGGCTCGTTGCGCTGAGCGCCCTGATCGCACTCGGCGGCGATCCGCCCGGCGACCGGGACCCCGGGGCGATCGAACGGGACTCGCTCTTTCAGGCCGCTCTGCTGGACACGGACGAGCGCGTGCGCCGCGAGGCCTCGTCTTTCTTCACGGACCACGGCGTCAAGTTCGTGCCGCCGGCGGCCGCCGACACGCTCCTCTCGCCAGGCTTCCTCGCCGGCATCGAGAGCGGCACGGCCACGATCGAGACAGAGCGCGGCACGATCCGCGTGGAACTGCTCGCGGAAGAAGCGCCGGTCACCGTACGTAATTTCATGAAGCTGGCGTCGGAAGGGTACTACGACGGCCTCGTGTTTCACCGCGTCGTTCCGAACTTCGTGATCCAGGCGGGCTGTCCGCGCGGCGACGGCTGGGGCGATCCGGGGTACTCGATTCGATGCGAGTACAATCCGGTTCGCTACGACCGGTACGTGATGGGGATGGCGCTTTCGGGCAAGGACACGGGCGGGAGCCAGTGGTTCATCACGCAGACGCCGCAGCCGCATCTCGACGGGCGTTACACGGTATTCGGCCGCGTGATCGACGGTTTCGACGTGGTCGATCAGACGCTTCAGGGGGATCCGATTATGGCGATTCGAGTCGAACCGTAGTAAACTAGCAAGACAACGCCCCTGCAATCAGGAAACGAAAGACGATGCGAAATCAGCTGGCAATACCCGGCGCGATCCGTGCCCTCGGCGCAGTCGGCGCGCTGTTCCTCTTCCTGACGGGAAGCGGATGCGCGGAGTCGGAGAGCGCCGACCTGAGCCGCCTGCGAATCCTCTACTCGAGCGATCTGCTCGGGGAACTGGAGCCGTGCGGCTGAAAAGTCAGCCAGAAAGGCGGCGTGGCCCGGAGGGCCACCTACATCAATCGACTGGCGCAGGCAGACCCGGCTCCCACGATCTCCGTGGACGCGGGCGACCTGATCGGCGGAACGGGCAACCTCTTCGAAGTGAAGGGGCGCTACCTCTTCGAGACGTACCGCAAGCTCGGCGTCGATGCCATGGCGGTCGGGATCACGGATCTCGACCAGGGGCACGACTACCTGAAAAAGTACGCCGCGAAGTACCGCATTCCGCTCGTTTCCTGCAACCTTTACGACGCCGAAACGAACGAACGGTTCGTCGATCCTTACGTGATCAAGCGCGTGGGCGGTAAGAAGTTCCTGGGCTTCGAATGGGGCGGGAAGAGCGTCGGAATCTTCGGCGTGTTCATGCTGATCGACGACGTCAGTACGATGCTGCCGAAGAAAGGCGACGATCCGGCGCTGATCATTCGCGACGCGCGGATTTCGTCTCGCGAAGTGATCGAAGAGCTCAAGCAGAAAACCGATTTCATCATCTGTCTCGCGAACACCGGCTGGGTAAACGCGACGAACCTCGCGCGCGGCGTGACGGGAATCGACGTGATGGTTGTCGGGAACGGCGCGAACATCAAACCGAAACCGTTTCTCGTGAACGATATCGCGCTCGTCATGCCCGGCGATCTGGGCAAGCAACTCGGGATTCTGGAACTCAAGATGAACGAGTCATTCCGTGTAGAAGAGCGCGAGGGACGCACGCAGGCTTTCGAAGAAAACTTCGCGGACGACCCGGTGGTAGCGGAAATCGTCGACCGCTACCGTGTGGAGCTGAATGAAGTGGGGCGCACGTACATGCCGACGACGAGCGAACTCGATCGCGTTCGGTTCGTCGGTGCGGAGGCGTGCGCGGAGTGCCACCTCAGCGAGTACGAGCAGTGGATGTCGACGCCGCACGCCGACGCGATCACGACGCTGATCGAAGCCGAGCAGGCGTACAATCCCGAATGCGTGAAATGCCACGTGACGGGCTACGGCAAGTTCAACGGGTTTCACTCCTACGAGAAGACGTCGAACATGGTGAACGTGCAGTGTGAGGTTTGCCACGGCTCGGGCATCGACCATATCAACTACGTGCGCGGAGAGGGTCTGTCGGACGCGATCCGCACGCGCCAGAAGGCGTTCACGCTTGCGGCGACGGAAGATCGCTGTGTGGCGTGCCACAATTCGGAGCACGACCAGGATTTCTTCTTCGACACCGACGTGAAGCTCGTGGATCACTCACGGCTCTTCGAAAAGTAAGCGCGCCGGGCTCAGTCGCACCCTTTCCCGTAGGCGCCGGCCACCGCCCTGCCGTTTTCGAGGCACGGAGAGCCGGCCTTCAACGTGAAGTCGTCCGTGTTCGGGTCGCAGAACATCGGGTCGGCGTGACGATCCTGCGGTGAACCGTATGTCCCCGTATAGTCCCCGCCGTCATTCTCGAACAGAACGTTGTCGTTGATCCTGATCAGGTTGTCGAGCGTGGCTACTTGAAGCGCGAAGAGATCCTGATTGAAGGCGATGATGTTTCCCGCGATGTCGTTCTCGCCGGACTGCGCGATGATCGCGCCACTGCCGGCGCCACCGGAGTTGTACGCGATCGTGTTGTTCCGGACCGATCCCGACAGGCTTACGAGACAACCGATCGGCCCGAAATCGGTGCACGTGTTGTGGGCGAGCAGGTTGTTGTCGAACTGCGTGCCGGTGAAAGAGAGGTTCACGCTCACGGCGCCTTCGTTTCTGAGAAAGCGGGAGCCGGTGACGGATCCGCGGCCGCCGAGTATGGTGAGCGCCGACCCCGCGATCGCCTTGTTGCTTTCGAAGACGCAATCGCGAATCGTGAAGCTGGTGCACTGCGTAAGCTGCGCGCCGCCCCCCTCGTTATCGGATTCGTTGAGCGCCAGGCGGCACGACTCGATCACGGGGTACGAACTCTCGGCGAGGATGCCGGCGCCGTTCCCGGATTCCCCGGTCGCGAAGCCGCGCGTGAATTGGATTCCCTTGATCAGCGTGGCGCCGTTCGGGTTCCGGATGAGCAGGCAGCGATCCTTGTCTCCCGCGTCAACGGTCGTTTCATCCATGCCCGCCCCGATCAGGGCGAAATCGCCTTTCTCCCCGATCAGCAGTGTCTCTTCGTACAGCCCGGCTGCAACGAGCACGGTATCGCCGGTTCCGGCCGCGTCGATTCCCTGCTGGATCGTCGGGTGATCGGACGGCACGGAGATTACCGCGGCGGGGGACTGGCATACCATGAAGACGACGGCGAGGGCCGCCACCACGAGCGGTCGGGTCATTTGATTCACTCCCTGAAAGATCTTTGATTTCGGCGTGTACGAGCAGCTTTCAATCACACCAGTGTCGCTGGCTTCCGGTTCCCGGTCAAGACAATCGCGGAAGCGCTCGAATCGGAGCGCTCGCGTCGTTCTTCGCCGAAGATCCCTGCCGATTTGACGGTTCGTGTCACGGTATTCTGTCGTGATGTGTCAATATGGCAGTTATTCCCGTTCACCTCTTCAGCGCGCGCCTCGTCTTGATACTCTCTAAGTGATTTCTCTGCATAGAGTTACGATGCACGCCGCGTGTCTCGTGCGTTCTGGTACGGAGATTGATATGTACAGGGGTGACGCGGCGAGGGCCGCGAGGAGAGCTCGCAAGAGCGTGTGTCAACCCACGACGGGTCCATTCATAAGAAGGAGCTTGAAAATGAGACTGTTACCCTTGAATCGCAATCTGATGATGCAGGACCGAGGCTGGGACAGCCTCCTGGACGACTTCTTCGGTTCGACTTCCGGTGGGCCGGTTGCGGCTCGGCAGGAGTGGCACCCGAGCGCCGACATCGTGGAGCAGGCCGACCACTACGAAGTGACGGTCGATCTTCCCGGCGTCGACAAATCGAACGTGCGCATCACGGTCGAGAACGACCAGCTGACGATCAGCGGCGAACGGAACGAGGAGCGGAAGACCGAGGAAGGCCAGATGAGGCGTTTCGAGAGGTTTTCCGGTAGTTTCCGCCGTTCGTTCAGCCTTCCGGAAGGGATCGATCCCGAATCCGTGGGCGCGAAGTACAAGGACGGCGTCCTGACCGTCACGGTGCCGAAGCCGGAAGAAGCCAAACCGAAACTGATCGAAGTCAAAGTCAAGTAGCTCGAATCTGACGAGTTACAGTCTGTCCGGAGGGGGGTTCGCCCCCCTCCTTCAAGGGGGGGGCGCCCCCCTTTTTTCGTGGCCCTCAACCTTGACAGGAAGAGCGAACGGTTCCTATAGTTACGTTTGCTTTGCCACAGAGGGAGTTTGCCGCCATGAAACGCATCGCCATCGCAGGATTCGCCGCCGCTTTACTCATGTCGGCGCCCTCGGTTCAGGCGCAGGCGCCCTCGCCGGATGATCTTTCGATCTCCGCGCTCGACGACATCGAACTCATCCTCGATCACATGGTGGCGGAGTCGGAGCGGCTCTGGTCGTTCTCGCTCCAGACCGGGTACGGTCAGCAGAGCAGCCCCACCACGAAGCACAAAGCCGAGTCCATTCTTTCGATCAAAGCCGTGTTCGAGGCCGTGAGCGAGACACTCGGCCAGATCTTCGATATCGGCTGGTCGGACGACGGTTTCAGCAAGCTGGGGCCCGGCTTCAACGTGCTGGCCTCCGGCCGCTACAAATTCCCCGAAAGCGTTTCGATCCGCGGCGCCCGCCTCGGGCTCGATTTTTCGGGATCGCGCACGGGCAATTCGACCAGGATCTCCGAGAACGGCTTCGGCGCCACGCTTACCAACGAGACGTATCAGTTCCACGCATCGGGTCTCGTTTTCCTGCCCGGCGAATTCAACAAGGTGAAACTCCCCCTTCTGGGAAGCCGCCGCGACGTATTCCTCTCCGCCGGAGCGGGCTATGCCAGCGGATCGCAGGTCACGGAACTCTTCATTCCGCCGCGCGATTTCGGATCGATCAATCCGCCGACCATTCTGAAAGCGTCCAACGGGACCGGCTCGTTTCAGTTCGGGATCGGGGGCGAAGAGTACTACGCGCCGTTCTTCTCGCTCAGCTGGCAGGTGCTCTACCGGAGTCTCAAGATCGACGAACTCAAGTACGATGACGCCTCGATCGCATCGCTCTCGCCGTCAGGCGACCTTCCCATCGTGGAAGGCGAAGGCGAAATCGCGACGGCATGGGACCCGTGGTTCCCGGAGACCTCGCTCCAGGGGAGCTGGGTGGCTGACCCGAGCGATCCGATCCAGATCGATTTCTCCGGAATCAACTTCGTTCTCGGCGTCCGCTACCACTTCTAGCAGAATTTCCACTTCCCGCTAAATTCCGACCCGTCTGCGGCCGATCAGATCAGTGATGGGCGCCTCTCGAGGTATGAGGCAGTTCTCCGGATCGTTCGCTGGCCTG
>JABDJQ010000083.1 GCA_013002425.1 Gemmatimonadota bacterium | reverse complement strand
CTTGTGCGCCGGGCCGTCCGCTTCCGTTTCGAAGAACCGCGTCCTGCCCGAGTCGAGAAGCTTTTGCGCGATGGCCGGGATCTCGTGGCCCTCGGCTTTCATGCGTTCGCAGCTTTTCTCCACCCCGATCGCGTCCCACATCGCGAACGGGCCCATCTCCCAGCCGAAGCCCCACTTGAGCGCGTTGTCGACGGCTACGATATCGTCGGCCACTTCTGGCACGCGATTGCCCGCGTAGCGAAGGGTCGCGGAGATGTTCTTCCAGAGAAACGCGCCGGCGCGGTCTTTCGCCTTCATGAGGCTCTGGAGGCGCGTCGGGAGGTCTTCGATGTTCTTCGCCATCTCGAGCGACGGGAACGAAACCTTCGGCTGTTCCACATATTCCATCGCGGCGGGATCCAGCATCAGGATCGTCTTCTCGCCGTCCTTCTTCGCTTTCTTATAGAAGCCCTGTCCGGTCTTCGCGCCGAGCCATTTCCTCTCCATCATCTGCATGATGAAAGGCGGCGGATCGAAGAGCGCGCGCTCGGGATCTTCGGGCAGGTTGTCGTGCATGTTGCGGGCGACATGAAGCAAGGTGTCGAGCCCGACGAGATCCGCCGTGCGGAACGTCGCGCTTTTCGGGCGGCCGATCGCCTTCCCCGTCATCTTGTCGACTTCACCGATCGTGTAGCCGTCTTCGAGCATCGTCTGCATCGCGTGAAACATCGCGTAGGCGCCGATGCGATTGGCGACGAAGTTCGGGCGGTCGTTTCCGAACACGATCCCTTTGCCCAGGCGGAACTCGCCGAACTGCGCGATTGCAGCGAGCACGCCGGAGTCCGTGTAGCGCGACGGCACGAGTTCGAGAAGCTGGAGGTACCGCGGCGGGTTGAAGAAATGCGTCACGAGGAAACGCGGGCGGAGCTCCTCGGGCAGCGTTTCCGCGAGCGTGTTGACCGAGAGCCCCGACGTGTTCGTCGTCAGAATCGCGCCTTCCTTCATGTGCGGCACGATGTTCGCGTAGAGCTTTTCCTTGATCGCCACGTCTTCGACGATCGCTTCGATCACCCAGTCGCAGTCGCGCAGCTGCTCGAGATCGTCTTCGAGATTCCCCACGGAGACGAGCGAAGCGACCGACGGCGCGAAGAACGACGCGGGGCTGCTCTTCTTCGCGCGCGCGAGCCCCGTTGTCGCGAAGGAATTGCGAACGGCTTGATCCTCGAGCGTCAGCCCCTTCGCCTTCTGCGCCTCGCTCGGTTTCGGCGGCACGATATCGAGAAGAACGTTCGGGACCCCCGCGTTTGCGAGGTGCGCGGAGATCGCGGCGCCCATGACACCCGCGCCGATCACGGCGGCTTTGCGCACTTCTAACCCGTCGCGCATTCGGCTTCTCCTTTCAGGCCGATGGCCCTGGACAGTATTCGGTAAAGCGGATCCACCTGCGCGAGCAGCGAATAGCGGTGCTCGGCGCGCGCCCAGCTCGTGACGATTTCGTCGAGGGCGCCGAACAGAACCTTGCGCGCAAGGCGAAGATCGAGTTCGGGGTCGAGGAAGCCCCGACCGTGCGCGTCCTGCAGGATGTCGTCGATCAGGTCGAAGTAGCGCACGAGGACCGGCGTAATGCCGTCGCGGATCATCGGGCTCACTTCGCGCAGATGAATCTGGAACACGACCGCGAGCTCGGGGTCGTGTTCAAAAAAGGCAAGATGGTATTCGATCAGTCGGCGAATGCGAACGGCCGGATCTGACTCCGAACGGATTCGCGGTTCGTACTCGTCGAGATAGTCACCCAGGTGCCGCTGAAAGAGGGCGATAATGAGGTCCTCTTTCTGACGAAAGTAGAGATAGATCGTGCCCGCGGCGACTCCCGCCTCCCCGGCGATCGCGGCGATCGAACTCTTGTGGTATCCCGACCGGGCGAACACCGTGACCGCGGCATCCAGAATCTGACGCTCTTTTTCCTGTCTCGCCCTGGAGGCCATGATGGGTATCCGTTTCCGCTGGTTTCAATCTCTGAATGAACGTTCATTCATTTCGCTCTCTTCACTATATAAGAGGATCGACCACGGTGCAAGCGGGCTTGATGGGGAGCGATGGCAAGGCCTGAAACTGCCTGGGGCGGCCTGAAACCGCCTCCGGCGGGCAAGAACACGGGTTTCCCCCTACTCCGCCCCCAGCTTCTTGAGTTCTTCGTCGCGAAGCTCGCGCCGGAGCAGTTTCATCATGGCGCTCTTCGGCAGTTCCTCACGAAACTCGATCATTCGGGGGACCTTGTAGGGCGCCAGATTCTCGCGGCAGTGGGCGATCAGGTCCTGCTCGGTCGCGGTCGCTTCGGGCTTCAGCACGACGAACGACTTCACCGACTCCCCTCGCTTCGGATCGGGGATGCCGATCGTGCACGCCTCGAGCATGCCGGGGTAGCTCATCAGGACGTTGTCGATTTCGTCGGGATAAATGTTGTATCCGCTCGCGAGGATCATGTCCTTCTTGCGGCCGACGATCAGAAAGTAGCCGTCCTCGTCCATCGCCGCGAGGTCGCCGGTGTAGAGCCAGCCGCCCTGCACGGTCTTCGCCGTTTCGTCCGGGCGGTTCCAGTACCCCTTCATGACCTGCGGCCCTTTCACGACGAGTTCGCCCTCTTCGCCGGGAGGCATATCCTTCGTGCCGTCGGCCGGATCGACGATCTTCGCGTCCGTATTCGAGACGGGAATGCCGATCGTGCCGATCTTGCGCACTCCGCCGAGAGGATTCGCATGCGTCACAGGCGAGGTTTCCGTGAGGCCGAAGCCTTCGACGATCCGGCACTTCGTCAGTTCTTCGAAACGCTGCTGCACGTCGAGCGGGAGCGGGGCCGACCCCGAGAAACAGCTCTTGATCGACGAAATATCGACGCTCTCGATCCCGGGGTACTGGTTGATCGCGTTGAACATGGCCGGCACCGCGGGAAAGAGCGTCACCTTGTGCTTGTTGATGTTCTTGATCATGGTCGGGATGTCGCGCGGGTTCGGCATCAGGACGAGCGAGCCGGCCGCGATCGTGGCGAACATCATATCGACCGTGAGCCCGAAGATGTGGAAGAACGGGAGCGCGGCGAGCACGACCTCTTCCCCGTCGACCGCGGTCGGGAACCAGGCGCGCATCTGCTGCGCGTTGCTGGAGATATTCGCGTGCGTCATCATCGCGCCCTTCGAAACGCCGGTCGTGCCCCCCGTGTACTGGAGCAGCGCGAGATCGTCGAAGTCGATCGATACCGCGGGCGGATCCGGCTTCGTGCCGTCGACGAGCTTCTTGAAGAACGAAATCCCCTCGCCGTGGGCCACTTTCGCGTAGCTCGGCGGGTTCATTTTCTTCAGCTTGATCGGGGCGAGCAGGTTCAGCGGAAAGCGCAGGTATTCGGGGATCGAGGCGATTACGTACTCGCGCACGTTCGGAAGCCGACCGCGCATCCCGCGGAGATGGCGCTCGTAGAGGAAGTCGGCCGTGATCACGACTTCGGCGCCGGAATCGTTCCATTGATGCTCGATTTCACGCGGCACGTAGAGCGGGTTCGTCATGACGCACTGGGCGCCGAGTTTCAGGACGGCATGCGTGCTGATCACGGTCTGCGGCAGGTTCGGCAGATGGATGGCAACCTTCGAGTCTTTCCCGACGCCCATCTTCGCGAGCGCCGTGGCGAGACGGTCGACGCAGTCTTTCAGCTGCGCGTACGAGAGCCGGCAGTTCATGAAGATCACGGCGTCGTTGTTCGGGAAGTTGCGCACGGTGCGCTCGAAGATGTCGGGGATGGTCCATCGCTTGAACGCGAGCTCGGGGGAAACCTGCGGATCGTACGCCTTATGCCACTTTCTCGCGTCCATGAAGCCACCTCCTCTTTCGCCGCGATTCTACTCCAACTCGCCCCCGTCACAAAGCGCAGACAGACTTTCGAACGAGTAGCCCTCGGCGCCGAGTTCGTCCGTCAGCCGGTCGACGGCATCGATCGTCTGGGAGCGGTCCACGCCGTCCCGCCAGCCTCCGTCGTGCAGGATCACGATCGATCCGGGGCCGATCCGGGCGCGCACGCGCCGCACGATCGTGTCGACTCCGGGCCGGCCGGGGTCCTGCGGGTACACGTCCCCCATCACGGGGATCAGATCGAGATCACGAAACCGGTTCATGACGCGCTGGCTGAACCACCCCATCGGCGGGCGCACGGTGTGCATGCGTCCGGGGGCGATTTCGTCGAGCAGCTTCTCGGTTTCGACGAGTTCTTTTCGAATGACGCGGGAAGGGAGAAGCGTGAGCGGAATGTGATGGTACGTGTGGTTCCCGACTTCGTGCCCCGCCGCGACCGTTTCGCGGGCGATCGAACCGTGCCGCGCCAGATGACGCCCGACGAGGAAGAAGTGCGCCGTGATGCGTTTGCGGTCGAGCAGCTTCAGGAGCGAAGGGGTGTTGCGCGGGTTCGGCCCGTCGTCGAAAGTGAGCGTAACGGCCTTGCGGTTCGTCGGCACCGAGAGCAGGAAATGCCGGCCCAGATAGTCGCGCCCCAGTTTCGTGTCGATCAGTGTCGGGCTCATTTCACTCCCCGTTCGTCCCTGTCCGGGTCGGTCGGCAGCTCGGTTCCCGTTTCTCGCAGGTAGCGTTCGACCAGCTCGTCCATTCTACGCACAATCAATGCCCTGTCGCGCCGAAGTTTCTGAATCGTCACTCCGCGCGTCGCGGAAAGATACGCGAAGCGGACGGACTGGGTGCGCCCGGCGAAGAAACGTCCGTACCAGCGCGCGAAGAAGCCGGTCGGCACGAGGGTGAGGGCGAATACGGCCGTCGGGAGCGCCCCGAGCGAAGCGTAGAACCAGTAGAAGAGCGGCGGGTAGTAAAGGCCGTACAGCAGTCCCCCGAACAGGATCTGGTACTGATGATACTGAGTCGCGTCGGGAGCCTTCCGAGCGGCGAGGCGGCCCGTGAGCTTGTAAGGCAGGATATTCCAGAAAGCGCCGTAGGCCGCGAACGGCAGGCCGGCGATCCCGATCACGACGCTCTTCGCGACCTCCCGCCGGAAGCTCGGCGAAACGCGCCGAGGACTCGGCGAAACCCCCGCCCGCATCACCCGGTCCGATATGCGAAGCCGCTCGAGCCGTCCGCGGTAACGGCGAAGCGCCCGGCGCGCCTCCCAGACGACGGCCGAGTCGGTCCGCTCGTAATGCTCGACGGCTTTCGCGATCTCGCGCGACAGAAGCTGCTCGCGTTGAAACTTCGAAAGCGTCGCGAGAGCGAGCCCGGGACGCGTCGCGAGCTCTTCGCGATAAACGCGCTCGAGGTCGCGCACGATTTCCGACCGCTCGAACTCGACGTTCGTGACGAGGCCGCTGATCCTCTCTTCGAGGAGCGCCGTCACGCTCTGCACGGCGCCGGACGGATCCCGTTCGTACTCCGCCCGCCATGGCTTCATCTCGATCGCGTCCCCGAACACGACGAGAACACGCGACCGGAATCGCCCCGCGCTCTCGAAGCTGATCCCGGCCGGCACGATCCGCGCCCCGAGCTTCCAGCCGTTCTGATGCTCGGCCCCGAGCGCGATCCGCGCGGCGCCTGTCTTCATCGGCTGCACTTTGCGGCCGGGCACGCTGATCCCCTCGGGAAAGATGCCGATCGCGCCCCCCTTCTCGAGCACCGTGAACGACTCCCGAAACGCCTCTTGATTTCGATCGTCCCGGTCACTAGCTTCGGCGTTGGACTCGTCGCGACGATATACGGGGATCACGCCCGAGCCGCGCAGGAACCAGCGCCGGATAGGGGAACGAAAGAGCCCCGCGTGGCCGAGATAGTGGAGCATGCGGCCGGCCGCCCACCCGAGAATGAACGAATCGATGATCGACTGGGGATGGTTCGCGGCGAACACGACGGGCCCGGCACGTCTGATATGGCGGGCGCCCCCGATTTCGAGGCTGCGGAAATAGAACGAAAGTACGAAGCGAAGAAAGAAACGCGACAGGCGATAGAGGAGTGGAGTCTGCATGGAAACTTCAGACTATCCCGAACAGGACGGGCCGAACAAGACAAAGCGGGGAACGTATCGCGTGGCGCTCGATGTGCCCTGGCGTGTCGACGGCGCCGCGGACGACCCGGAGGCGCCCGTCGTGCTCTGCCTGCACGGGCAATGGATGGAGGAGGACTTCTTCGCGCTCCTGCTCCAGAAGCTGCACGATCTGCCGTTTCACTTCGTGACGCTCCGCGCCCCCTACCCCCTCAAGGCGCCGAACGAAAACAAGATCGGCGCGAGCTGGTATCCGTACGACGGCGACCGGAAACGATTTCTGCACGAGCTCGCGCTGACCGAAGGCTTCATTCTCGGCGGACTCGAGACCGTCGAACGCGCGCTCGGGCTCGCACCGCGCAAACGCGCGCTGCTGGGATTCTCGCAGGGCGGCTACTGCGGTTCGTTCCTCGCGCTGCGTCATCCCGATCGCTTTCACGGGCTCATCGTGTCAGGCGCGCGCGTCAAGACCGAGGCGCTCGAGGACGAAATGCGGGCGGCGGCGCAGTCGGGAATGCGCGCGCTTCTCTGTCATGGAACCCGCGACAGGTCCGTGCCGCTCGAAGCGGCGCAGCGAAGCGCGCGGGGCATGAACGACGCGGGAGTCGCCACGGCGCTGCTCGAATTCGAGTCCGGCCATTCGATCGGACGAAACCAGGTGCGCGCGATCGGCGAGTGGCTGGAGGAGTGGTCGTGACGGACCCGGTATCGAGCGTCGAAATCGAGGGGCCGCATGCGGCACGGAATCAGGAATCGGAGGATCCGCCCGCGCGCTTCGCGGCCTCGTCGAGAAAACGGTTTGCGTGTTCGAAGCCGGGCAGGCGCGCGTATTCGCGATAATCTTTCTCGTTTCCCCGGGCGTCGAGCGGCGCCACCGAACCCGCAATCACGCCCATGAGCGCATAGAAGTCGAGCTTCGACCCACTTTCGAGAAACCGGTCCAGGAACACGGCCGCGTGATCCTTCACCCACTCCGCCATGGTCGTGGGCCTCTCCGGAGTATGTCGCCGCCTCTTGCGCTCCAGAGTCGCGTACCGCTCGTAGATCGCCCGCGGAGTCCAGAACGCGTCATGCACGCCGAGCGTATGGCTCGATCGCCGGCGCGGGTCCTCGATCGGAATCCGCGCATCGAGAAAGCCGTCTTTGCGAAAACGGCGAATCTGATCGAATTCGCACGCCTCGACATTGCGATAGGGATATTCTTTCACGATTGCGTGTCGATAGATCTTGATGCCGTAGATGAGCCGTTCCGCGTGCACGTCGAACAGGTGGCATGTCAAGATCGCCGTCTCGGACGGAGAAGCGATCATGCGTTCGTAAAGAGACCGCACGGCGAATTGCTCGAGCAGCATGTCCTCGTCCACCTGCACGAAAAAGGGCGTCTCGCACTGATCGATCATACGCTGCAGCGCGCGGCTCATGGGCGCCACGCGGTCGACGACGACCGTTCGGAAGCGACAGTCCTGCGCCGCAATCCGCCGGCGGCATTCGTCGAAGCTCGGCGCCCCGACTGTGATCACGAACACCGTCAGCTCATTCGTAAAGTCGTGCGGCATGATGTCCTCTCCATGCGTGTAGAGATCGACGGTCGGCCCCGGAGGGAAACCGGATCGCGTTCAAACCTGCGCGGCGTACTCCCTGACTTCCTCGAGAAACGCGAGCCGCCCGGCGCGAGTCTCCAGCCCGGTCTCCTCCCGCACGGGAAGGTCGGGAAGTTTGCTGCGGACTGCGGCCGCGAACAGACCGTCACGCATCCCGGGAACCCTCTCCGCCGCTCCATATAATGGAACGGTTTGCACGCCGCATGACGGGGAACGGCTCTTGAGTACGTAGCCGGCCACTCCGATCTTCACGAGCCAGGCGGCCCGCGCCTCGGCGTACGCAGTCATGCGGTCGGTCCAGTCGTGTTCGCTCTCGACGCCGCGCAGACGCACTTCGCCCTCGATCTGCACGAGCTGGATCGGCTCGCGCGGAATCCCCATGCCGATTTCGACTTCGGGACAGACGCTGATCCAGCGAAAGAACGGGGCGAATTCACTCAGAATCGCGTCGTCTTTCTTGTCTTTGCCGTCATAGCGCACCGCCAGTCCTCCGAGGCACGAACTGATCGCCACGGGAATGCGCTCTTCGCTTCTCTTCATGCCACGAGCTTATCACGCTGCACGCCGATCCGCCCGATAACTGTAGGGTGTGCTCCCGTTCATCCGTACGCGTACTCGATGGCGCAAAGTGTGCACGCGGTGTTCCGGAAGTGAACATCCCCATGACCGGCCGGCCCGCCGCGTGTTCATGTGCGGCGCAGCGGGATGCAGAGAACGTTCGCATTCGACCGGATTGCACTGCATTTCCTACTCGCGGTTTCTGGTCCGATCGTTGCAATTCCATCTCCCGGCGAAAAGACGCCGGCCGAAGAGTGATTCGAAAGGACCGAGACACGTGAACATGCGCGCATGGATCTGCCCGACAATGCGAACGCGAGCCGGAGCGACCGCCGGAATTCTACTCCTCTCACTCGCATGTACGGGTCCGACCGCCGATCCCGAGCCGCCGTCAGGAGGCCGGGATTTCATTTTGAACTACGACGAATTCGTCACGAAGGTCGAACCTGTCCTCGTCGAGCGCGG
>JABDJQ010000081.1 GCA_013002425.1 Gemmatimonadota bacterium | reverse complement strand
CTAGAATACGGACCGGCTGGCAAGGACCGGCGTGACCGGAACGGACGCGCCGGTTTGTTGCGTGTGAGGAAGAAAACGAAACCCGCCGTCGCAACGGACGGAAGTATGAATGCGATTGCGGCGCATTCCGGCATCCGGAAAGAACGCTTACCGCGCGAGCACGATCTTGCGCCCCTCGCGAATCGATTCACCCACCTCGATCCGCGACAGATACACGCCGCTCGGCAGCGCGCGCCCGCGCTCGTCCCGCCCGTCCCACTCATGGGCGTAGGCGCCCGCGCTCTGCATGCCGCTCACGAGCGTGCGCACTTCGCGTCCGGCCACGTCGTAGATCGCGAGCGCGACGCGCGACGGGCGTTCGATCGCGTAGCGGATTACGGCGCTCGAAGCGAACGGGTTCGGGGCGACGGCGAACTGCAGCCGGCTCGGCACGCTCCCGCCCGTGTCGAGCGGCACGTCGGTCGCCACGCCTTCGGTAATCGTAAGCAGCTGATCGACGCCCACATTCGTAAGAACCTGCGTCTGCCCCGACGGCCAGTTCACGATCAGCGAATCCACGATCGCGGCGTCTCCCAGGCCGAAATGCGCGCGGAGCTGATGGCCGCAGTAGCCGTCGCTTCCGGTGATTTCGCGTATCTGGCCTACGTCGCTCCCGCCGATGTTCGCGCGCACCCGAATGCGGGCGCCGATCCCCGAGCCGTTGCTCGTCGTGCCGACCGTCTTCACGGTGAGCCAGGAGTTGCCGAGTGCGTCGGCTTCGTTCCTGTACAGATGGTTCGACTGTCCCGTTCCCTGCCAGTTCGCGATCGCCAGGTCGAGGTCGCCGTCGTCGTCGTAGTCGCCGAACGAGGATCCGTACGACCAGGCGGCGTCACCCGCCGTCGGATGCGTGCTGTTGCGGTTCAGCACGCCGTTATCGTTCCGGTAGTACCAGTTCGTCCTGGAGTTCGCCGGAATGTTATGAAAGCCGTTCGTCATGAGAAGATCGACATCGCCGTCGTTGTCCCAGTCGAACCAGTTCGAACCCGTGCCCCATCCGTTGTTCTTCGACGGGTCCTGATCGGCCATGAAGCTGAACGTGGCGTCGCCCGTCTCGATCAGTTCGTTCCGGTAGAGCGCGTTCTTCTGTCCGCTCCAGTTTGCGACGAAGAGGTCGAAGTCGCCGTCGTTGTCGTAGTCGCCCCAGCTCGCGCTCCACGACTGCTGCAGCGCTGCGGTCGCGTCGCCGCCGTCGATGTCGGAGAAGTTCGCCGCGCCCGTTTCGACGAGCTCGTTTCGATACAGATGATTCGGGAAGTTGCTCTCGTTCGCGAGGTAGAGATCCTGG
>JABDJQ010000057.1 GCA_013002425.1 Gemmatimonadota bacterium | reverse complement strand
TTTCGCGGCCGCAATCGTGAGCGTTACGTCGTAGCCGCCGGCGCCATTCTCCTGCGCCGCGACTTCCGTCACGCGATTCTCGAAGAGCGTGATCGTCTCGAAGAGATCGACGAGCACGCTTTGCAGCCAGTCCGGCGTCGCCGTCTTGATGTACTCGTAAAACTCGAGTGAAGTCGTGTATGGCGGTTCCTGAAATCCGACTTCCGCGATGTAATCCGCGATCGCGCGGTTCAGATTTTCCTCGCCGATATAGTCCTGCAGCGCGTACATGACCACGCTCCCCTTGCGATAGTGGATGTACTGCTGGTTCTCGACGAGGAGCAGCGGCATCTCTTCGATCAGCTCGCCTCCGCGCGCGCTCAGGTAGCGGTCGAGTTCGTACTTCAGGAACCTGCGCATGTTCTCCTTGCCGAATTCATTCTCCATGACCATGAGCGCCGAATACTGGGCCATCGTCTCGACGAGCATCGTCGATCCCTGCATGTTCCCGCCCATGACCTGATGCGCCCACCACTGATGCGCGATCTCGTGCGCCGTCACGTAGAAGACGAAGTCGATATCCTCCTCCTTCTCGTGATTCATGATGAACCCGAAGCCTTCGGAGAACGGGATCGTATTCGGGAACGACTGCGCGAAGATGTCGTAACGCGGAAACTCGATGATCCGCGCCTGCCGGTGCTGGTACGGACTGAAATTGGCCGTAAAGTAATCGAGCGACTTCTTCATCGCATCCGCCATCCGCGGGATGTTCGCGTCATGCGCCGGGTGATGGTAGATCTCGATGTCGACGTCATTCCACTTGTCGCGGTAGACCTCGTAGCGGCCCGAAAGAAACGCGTAGAAGTTCAGAATCGGGGCGTCCATCTCGTAGTGGAAGTATCGCCGTCCGTCCGACTCCCATTCGCGCGTGAGATAACCGGGCGCGATCGCGATCTGATCGGGATCGGTGCTCACGGTTGCTTCGAATTCGATCCAGTCGCCATCGATCGAAATGTAGTTGTCCATGCGCGCGGCTTCATCGTCGATCTTGTTCATGCGATGGGGCGGCGGCAGATCGCGCTTGCGGCGGTCGTTCCGGTCCGGCAGTTCGTGCGACGGATCGTAGCCGAATACCGGAAGGTAGTCCTGGCTGTTCCAGAACGATCCGTTCTCGACGAGCGCGTAGTCTGTTGCCCCGTTGCGGAACCCTTCGTTCGTCACGGCCACTTCGAACACGAACGGACGCGCCTCGCCCGGCGCCATCGGCCGATCGAGATCGAGAATGTAAAAGCCGTGCGTCGAATCGGCCATGTGAACGGAATGACCGCCGATATCCATCGATCGAATCTCGCTGCGCGGCGGCTGGTTCATGTAGAGTCGCGCGATCGGGGCGTCCGTCTTGTTGACGTACGTGTAGCGGGCCGTGGCGTCGAGGCGCCGCTCGGCGGGATAGAGGTCGGCTTCGACCGACACGGCGGTCACCCTCGGCTGCGGTTCGCCGAGATACTGACGATACTGCTTTTCGTAGTCAGCGGAACGGTCCTTGCCCTGATCGCCGGTCATGTATTCGTTCAGCACGTTCGTATTGTAGAAGATGAACGCGCCGAGAGCGGCCGCCCCCGCCAGGCTGCCGAATGTCGCGAGTTTCACCGGCCCGCGCCAGCGGCGCTTCGCTTCGAGTATTCGCTCGCGAAACGGCGCCTCCGTGCCGCGGCGCCAGTACACGATGGAAACCGTCACGAGCACGGCCGTTACCAGCGTCCAGTACGCGAAGAACCACGCCTTCGGTTCGACGAAGTGACCGAAGCCGTTCATGTCGGACCAGGTCGCGCTCGGGCTGCCCGCGAAAATGTAGAGGTTGTGCTCCAGATTGAATGCCAGAAAGATGATCTCGCTGAGCATGTAGAGAATCATGACGAGATAGCCGAGAAACTTGTTCTTCGAAAGCACCTGCACGACGATCGCAAGCACGCAGGCGAGAAAGAACGGATAGCAGAGCATGAACATGCCCTTCAGATAGACCATCGGCTCGAAAGCCGTATACCCCTTATACGTCTGATACCCCATCGTCGTGAGCACGCCGAGCGCCAGGAAGATGATCGACACGAGAAACAGAGCCGTCAGCTTGGCAGCGAACGGAACCCAGTTCGGAAACGGGAGCGCGTCGTACATGCCGTCCATCTTGAGGGAGCGCTCGCGCCAGACGAGTTCCCCGGCGTAGAACGTCATGATGATGATGAGCAGAAAAACGTACGACCCCTCGATCGTCTGCACCATCAGATAGCTCGCGGGATAGAGCGATGTCCCGAAGAACTGGTGTGTCTGGCTCGCGCCCCCCAGGATATTCGCGATGCCGAACAGCAGCATGACGAGGAACGGCACGGACTTCAGGATCGAAAAGATCTCGACCCTCGCCTGCCCCGCATACTGGGAGAGCGCCGTGCCGGTATCGAAGTTCACGCGGGCGCGCGGCGGCGCCTGCCCGACCGCGCCGGGGGCCGCTTCACCGACCGCGCCGTCCGGCAGCGCTCTCTTCTTCCCGCCGGCGCGTTTCGTGTAGCTGAATGTGACGTACCCGACGAAGAAGACGACGGCCGCCACGCCGACCCAGATCAGCCGGTTCTGAAGAAGCGCCCCTTCGAACGGGGGCACGATCGTGATCTTCTCGGAAATCGTCCAGTATTTCGTGGCATTCGAAAACGCGGACATGCCGAACGGATCGAGCAGGCTCGCCAGATGCTCGCTGTCGAGATTGCGGCGGAACGAACCCGAAATCGAATACCCGACGAAGAACACGACGACGCCGAGATAAGTAAAAAGCATGCTGCGCGTCGTGGCCGCGAGAACGAAGAAGATCGCACTGACGAGGATCACGTTCGGGATCACCATCGCGCCCATGCTGAACAGATAAGGCTCGAGCATGAACGGACCGATCCGCTCGGGATCGACCCACGGCATGATGCTTCCCATGAATATGCCGACCGCCGAACCAGACACGGCAAGTATCGACAGAAACGTAGAGCCGATGAATCGCCCGAAAATATAGTCGAGCTTGCGAATCGGTTTCGAAAAGTAGAGCTCGGATGTCTTCTTGTCAAAATCGCGGAGCGCGGCGCCCGCGACGAATGCCGTGATCGCGAAGATCCCGACGATCGACATCACCGACATGAGCTGCACGATTACGAACGGCGCGTTCCGGTTCACGTTTCCGATCGCGCCGCCGACCTGCACGGAGTCAGACGACACCGCCCCGAACGTGAGCAGGAAGAAGAGCAGCCACATGATGTAGATGAGCGGCTGCTTGAACTGGTAGAAGAGCTCGAATCGTGCGATGCGGAGCCACATTACGCCACCCTCTTGAGCGCGGAGAAGTAGACGTCTTTCAGGTCGGGCGTGACCGGCGCGAACCCAGGAGGCGCCGCTTCCGCGTGGACGTGGATCAATGTCCGGCCGCCGTAGAGCCGCGTCGAGATGACGTTGTGCTCCCTTTCGTACGCCTCGAGTTCGGTCTTCTCGATCTCTCTCTCCCAGATCTTGCCGTCGATGCCGCGAATGATCTCTTCTGGCCTGCCCGACAGCAGCACTTCGCCTTTGGAGATGATGGCCATCTGGCTGCAGAGGTCGCGCACGTCTTCGACGATGTGCGTGGACAGCAAAACGACGACGTTCTCGCCGATCTCCGCAAGCAGGTTATGAAAGCGGTTCCGCTCTTCGGGGTCGAGCCCCGCGGTCGGTTCGTCCACGATGATGAGGCGCGGGTCGCCGAGAAGCGCCTGCGCGATGCCGAACCGCTGTTTCATGCCTCCCGAGTACGAGTCGAGCCTGCGCTTACGCTCCTTCCAGAGATTCGTCTGCTGCAGAAGGCCTTCGACGACGCGATTCCGCTCGCTCTTGTTCGTGATCCCTTTCAGGAGCGCGAAGTGATCGAGCATGGCGAGCGCGGAAATGCGCGGGTAAACGCCGAACTCCTGCGGCAGATAGCCGAGCACCTTGCGGACGTCTTCCTTCTGTTTCAGAACGTCGAGATCGTCCAGCATGATCGACCCCGTGTCCGGTGCCTGCAGCGTGGCGATCGTACGCATGAGCGTCGACTTGCCGGCCCCGTTCTCTCCGAGAAGGCCGAACATCCCGCGGGGAATCTCGAGTGTCACGTCCTGCAGCGCCTTCACGCCGTTGGGATAAGTCTTCGAAAGATTTTGAATTCTGAGCACGAGAGCCTCCGGGCGTGCGAAAGATGAGTCGAATGAAGTACCGTGTATGATGATCTCTTACGAATGGGAGCGCGTTCCGGTTTCGCTTGATCATGATAAGAGACGAAGAGCGGTGATCGAAGGAGAAAGATCGTGATTCCGGATGTAATCATACGAGAAGAGGGGCCGGGCGACCGCAGCGCGATTCTTCGATTACTTGAAACCTCCGCGCTTCCTACCGCGGACCTCTCCGAAGTGCCTGGTCTGCGTGATGATGCGGAACCGTCGTTCGTTTTAGCCGTACGCGACGACACCCTTGCGGGCTGCGCCGCGCTCGAGAGAGCGGGAGACGCGGGGCTTCTTCGTTCCGTTGCCGTCAGAAAGGACGAACGCGGCGCGGGGATCGGCGAAAGGCTCGTGCGGGAACGGATCGCGTCTGCTGAAACAAGGGGCATGCAAGCGATCTATCTTCTCACGGAGACAGCGCCCGCGTGGTTTGAACGTTTCGGGTTTCAAACGATCGATCGGAGCGAAGCGCCGGACGAAGTCAAAGCGTCGAAAGAATTCTCCGCCCTCTGCGGGGAAACCGCGACGCTGATGGTCCGCCGCGCCGACGGCTGAGCGTGTGCCCGGAACTCGGAATTCAGGCAAGTTCGCGCGCGAGCCACGCCTTCGAGAAACGCCAGCGCCGCTCGATCGTGCGCGTCGAGACCTGCAGCGTGTCGGCGATCTCCTGCATCGTTAGCCCCGAGAAGAACCGCAGCATGACGACGTCGTGGTCGTCCGAGTCCTCGGCCTTCAGTTTATCGAGAGCCCGTTCGAGCGCCAGGATCTCCTCGGGCGACTGGTAGAGCACCTGTTCGAGATCGGGAAGTTCGACCCGCTGCAGATTACCGCCCTTCTTGAGCGACGACTGCTTTCGCGCCTCCTCCACAATCAAATCGTGCATCGCCCGTGAGACGAGAAAGAAGAAGTGCCGGCGGCTCTGGATGTCGAGGGCGCTCTTCCCTACGAGGCGCAGGTATGCCTCGTTGACCAGCGCGGTAGTCCGCAGCGTCTCGCCGGCCCCGGAAACGGATCGTTTCGAGCGCGCCAGGGCCCTTAGCTCGTCGTAGATCACCGGAAACACCCGATCGAGCGCTTCCCTGTCCCCGTCCGTCGCCAGTCTGAGCAGCGCCGTAACGCCCGGCTGATCCGCCATCGAACAACCTCCTGCGCGAATTATACACGCCCCGGGCCATTTCTCTGTCGGGTTCCGGGCGCCCTTTGCGGCCGTATGGGTAGAAAGACCCGAACATTCCGCATTTCGCAGGAGGAAACCCCATGAACACGTCCTGGAAGGCAACCCTCGGATTCGACGCGCTCGCCGCGCCCCTGTTGCTGATGACCCTCTGCCTGCTTCTCGCCCCGACACCGGGCGCCGCTTTCGTCATCATCGACGACTTCAACGTCGGCACGTACTGGGAATCGGCCGTCGACACGACGATCACGATCGTGCCCGTCGGCCCGTCCGGAGCCGGGCACGTCATTTCGCCGACCCGCCGGTTTCATTTCAGACCGAATGCAATCAACCCCGGCACCCTGAGCGCGCAGCTAGGCGTCGGCGGGGGGACGCGCATGAAGCACTCGAGCGAAAACGGCAGCGGCAACATCGAAGTGGAGTGGAGATGGGGCTTCCCGGTGGACCTGACCGAGGGGGGCGCGGTCGACACGATCTGCTTCGACGTGACGACCACACCCGCGTCCGGCGGCGCGCTCTTCGTCACATTCGAAGACGTGAACGGTCTTCACGGCCAGGCGAGATCGATGCCGACACCCGGGCTCTACAAGTACGACCTCTCGATCTGGATCGTCGACATGACGCAGCTCGTCGCGATCTCGATCCACTCGCAGTTCGGGAATCAGGGAACGGCGTTCTTCGAGATCAACGACATTCGCACGAAGGGGCAGGGAACGGTCACGCCGAACTTTCTCGGCGACTGGACGCTCGTTGAAACGAACCCGCTCCCGTCATCGCCCTGCATCTTCCGTACGCTCGACGAAATCGGGAATCCCGTATACCGGACGGAAATCGGATGGAACGACATTCAGGTCGGCGGCACGATCCCGGCGCTGCACGGCGTGTGGAGCGACGCGCCTTACGGCAACGGCGAAACGTGCGCGATCACGATGAACACCGACGTCGACGGCGGATACATCTACGAATGGTACGGCTACTACGAAATGTTCGTGGACGTCGCGGACGTGCCGGGGCGAAATGCGGAGATCGTCTACCCGCCCGACCCGGTTCACGACACGAGGAGCATCGCGCTTCCCATTCACGTTCTGACCCGCGACAACGTGGGAACGCAGAACGGCGACTCGCGCGTGATGATGTCGCTCACGCTGGGCGAGAATCAACCGGCCGAGATGCAGAACCCGATGGTGACGCCGGTCTTCTCGAAGAACCAGAGCACGCTCACCGGTTTCATTCTCGCTTTCGAGCTCATCACGCAGGACATCATCCTCGACTCCGAACCCGTGTTCGAGATCGACTGGAGCGGCGAGTGGGAGGAAGTCACGATCTCGACAGGCGTGGCGGGTGCGTCTGATACGGAAGGTGCGATTCTGCCCGCCCTCGCGAACCTGGCAGCGACGCCGAGCATCACGCGCGACGGTACGGAACTGCGTGCGGCGCGGCCGTTCGCGCCCGGCGACGCCATTGCGATCTACGACGTCCGCGGGCGCCTAGTGCGTGAACTGCAGGCGGACGCGGGGATGAGCAGCCTGGCATGGGACGGCCGCGAGACATCAGGCGCGCGCGCGGCAGCCGGTGTTTACTTCGCACGCAAAACGAACGATCCGCAGGCGGACTCCGCCCGCATCGTTCTCGTTCGATAATCGAAGCAGAAGGACGATGTACATGAAAACGCAACTCACGATCACTCTCGTCACGGGCTCCCTCGTTGCCCTTCTTACGACCGCGCTTCCCGCACGGGCCTTCACGATCATCGACGACTTCGAACACGGCCCCGCCTCCGTCGTTGCCGTTGACGACACGGTCCTCGCGACCGTACCTGTCAGCTCGAGCGGCGGCGGTCACGTGATCACATCCGAGCGCAAGTTCAAACTCGCGCCTCACGGCACGCAGGGCGGCATTCTTGCGGCGTCTGTCAGTGCGCCTCATTCGTACGACGATTATCTGCTCGCGCAGAGCAGCAACGGACTCGGCACGGTTCAGGTCGAGTGGGACTGGGCGGGGACGAAAGATCTGACGCAGGGAGGCGGTGTCGACACCCTGCAGCTCGACTTCTCCGCCGTTCCCGCCGTCGTCGGCGGGTTCGTGTTCATCGCCTTCAGCGACAGCAATACGAGTCAGGCTCAGATTCCGCACTTCCCGACCGCCGGAACGTACAAGTTCCCCTTCTCGAACTGGAACGCCATCGACTTCACCCAGGCGACGCGGTGCTACCTGATCTTCACGTTCAACGGATCGAGCGGCGAGTCGGAGAACTACGTGCTGCAGGACATCCGCACGATCGGACAGGAGCGCATCATCCCGAACTTCCTCGGGAGTTTCGGGCTGGTCGAAACGAATCCGCTTCCCTCTCCGCCCTACACTTTCAGGACGGTCCACCCGGCAGGCCCGAGCCTTTACAAGACGGAGGTCGGCTGGCAGGACATTCAGACCGGTGCCGCGATTCCGGCCCTTCACGGGGCGTGGGACGCGAGCCCCCTCGGAAGCGGCGAGTCGTGCGCGATCACGATGACGACCGACGTTGACGGTGGCTACATCTATGACTGGCACGGCCTGTACGAGTTCTACGTGAACTTCGTCGGCGTGTCCGGCCGCACCGTCGAGATCGCCTATCCGCCCGACCCCATCGCGCCGAGTATGGGCATGACGAGCATCGCGCTTCCGATCCACGTGCTGACCTACGATGCGAAGGGCGTGCAGGATGGTGACTCCCGTATTCTGATGACGATCGATCTCATGGACGGGCAGCTCGTCGACATGGGGAATCCGTTCGTCACCCCCGTCTTTTCGAAGAACGCCACGACGCTCACCGGTTTTCGCGTGTCCTTCGAGTTCTATCCGCTCGACGTGATCCAGGACTCGGGCCCTGTTCTCCAGGTGACATGGTCGAGCGACTGGGAGACCATCGATGTCACGACCGACGTGACCGCTGGAAGCGCGGAAGCCGGCGCGAACGGAACGCGGCCGCCCGTGAACGGCCCGCTCTTCGCCACGCCGAGCGTGACGCGCGCGAGCACGGAGATTCGCGCGCTGCGCCCGTTCGAAACGAACGAAACCGTGCACGTGTACGACGTCCGCGGCCGGCTCGTACGCGCGCTCCTCGCGGCGCCGGGCACGAGCGTGATTCCGTGGGACGGCCGCGACGCACGCGGCGCGCAAACTTCGCCCGGCGTTTACTTCGCGCGCCGAACGGCGGATGACACCGCCGCCGCGCGCATCGTCAAAATCCGCTGACGATCACCATCTCCGCGGAGGCCGGCGCGAGCATGCGTATCATCGCTGCACGATCCGCCGCGCGAAATCAGCGGGCTGAACGCGGCCCGCGCTTCGTCGCCGGGGCCCCCGCAGCACGAGCCCCATTGGAGGGACGGGGACCGGACGTACCCGTTCCGGCATACGCGAAAGACGGCCCGACAGGGCGAGTGCGAGGAGGAGCCCGGCGACGGAGCGCGGGCCCGACAGGGCGAGTGCGAGGAGGAGCCCGGCGACGGGGCGCGGGGGCGTAGCCCGGCGACAACTCGCGGGTCAGGTGAGGCGTTCGTATTCGTCGCGCACGGTGTCCTGATCGTACTTGCGCTCGAGCCTTCGTACGATGAAGTGTCCGCGCGCCATTTCCTGGAAGTGATCGATGAAGATGAGGTTGATCGTGGCGCCCCCGATCGCGCCGAGCGCCGGGAGCGCCTGGGCCGCCGTCTTTTCGCTGACGACGACGCCGAATCGCGCGGCGATCTGTGAAACGAGACGGACCACGGCCGGCGCCGTTCCGTCAACGAGCCCGCGCTGCATGAGATAGCTGCTCGCTTCGGAGACCGCCTTCGCGAGCGCGGCGCGGATCGCGTAGTAGCCCGTCTCGGCGCCGTCGTCCCCCTTCGTCGGCCCGCCGAGCGCGAACACCTCCACGCACGAAAGCTTTCCTTCGTACGACGTGATGTCCTCCCCCTCGGCGCGGGCGATGTCGGCGATCGAACGCAACATGATCGTCGTCGAAACGGGGAGCTCGACCGGAAGCGCCAGTATGCCGAACGCGCCGCCGCCCGCGCCTGACGCGCCGGCCAGTATCTTGTGCAGCCCGTCCGATGACGGCCGAAGCGAACGGTCGCCCATCGTGCTGACCGCCATTTCGAGCGATTTCTGCACCGCGATGCGCGTCAGGGCATGGACACGGTTTCGTATCGGCAGAGGGAGCACGCCGAGCGACGCTTCGATCGGACGGCCCACGAGATTCGTCAAGCGCACGGCCAGGCTCGGATTCTCGAGAAAAGCGCGGGCGCGCTTCAGGTCTTCGAGATCGTCGTCGCTCATGCGTCGTTCGTAAACGGTCATACGGACAGCATAGGCCGTGCGGACGGAAGACGCCACCCCGGCATCGCGCGGACGGCAGGCACGAAAGCCGGTATACTCCCGCGCATGACGGAGCGACTGACATTTCGCGAGATCCTCGGATTCTAT
>JABDJQ010000028.1 GCA_013002425.1 Gemmatimonadota bacterium | reverse complement strand
CTCGAGGAACGGGAGGGCTGCACGTTTTCGGTACTCACGCCCGAAGAGGCACGGGAGGTCATGCCCCGCCTTCGCGCGATCTCGGACGAATGGCTCGCGGCGAAAAAGGGAAAGGAGAAGAGCTTCTCCCTCGGTTCATTTCGCGAGGAGTACCTCGCCCGATTCCCGATCGGGATCGTGAAGCGGAACGACGACATCATCGCCTTTGCGGATCTCTGGCAGAGCGGCGGAAAGGAAGAGCTCTCTCCCGATCTCATGCGCTACGCGAACGACGCTCCCGACAGCACGATGGAGTATCTCTTCATTCGCCTGATCCTGTGGGCGCAGGAGCAGGGATTCGCCTGGTTCAACCTCGGCATGGCCCCGCTTTCGGGTATGGAGAGCCACGACCTCGCGCCGATCACGCACAGGGTGGGCGATCTCGTCTACCGGCACGGGGAAGCGTTCTATAATTTCCAGGGCCTCCGGCGCTACAAGGAGAAATTCGACCCCGTCTGGGAATCGCGCTACATCGCCTGTCCCGGCAGCTTCGCCCTCCCGCGCATCCTCCTTGGCGTGACCGCCCTGATCGGGGGCGGCATTCAGGGTGTAATCCGAAAATAGCCGTTCCGGGCCCAATAGGGGTAATTGTTTTACCAAAATACCCCTTTTTTGCGTGCAATACCCCCATTCCCGGCGTAGAATCAGGACATGCACTCACTTACGGCCGCCAGACGGGATTCGATTCTGCTGACCCAGAAACAGGCTTCGGCCCTCCGGGCGCTCGGCGAGGCCCGGGGTCGTCAGGAGCTCTACACGCACCAGCGCGCCGAAACCCTCGCCGCGCTCCGCACCCTGGCCCGGATCGAGTCGACCGAAGCGTCGAACAAGCTCGAAGGGATCACGGCGCCCGCCGCGCGCGTGAAGGGGATCGTGACGGGCGACGCCACGCCGCGGAACCGTTCCGAAGAAGCGATCGCGGGCTACCGCGACGCGCTCCGGCTCATCCACGAATCGTATGACGAACTCGCCGTGAGCGAAGACGTGATCCGTGAACTCCACCGTATGATTCACGCCTATCAGCCTGACGCGGGTGGCAGCTACAAGACCGCCGACAATACGATTCGCGAATGGCGCGCCGACGGCAGCGTGCGTGTTCGTTTCACACCCGTGAGCGCGAGCGAAACGCCGGACATGATGCGCGCGACTCTCGCCGCCTATCACGAGGCCGACCAGGACGGCTTCGACCCGCTTCTCGCGATCCCGCTCCTCGCCCTCGACTTTCTCTGCGTGCACCCGTTCGCCGACGGGAACGGCCGTGTGTCGCGGCTTCTCGCGCTGCTCGCGCTCTACCAGGCCGGCTACGAAGTGGGGCGTTACATCAGCATGGAGCGCGTGTTCTGGGAGTCGCGCGAAACGTATTACGAAGCGCTCGAAAAGAGCTCGCGCGGATGGCACGACGGAGAACACGACATCATGCCCTGGCTCACGTATTTCTGGGGAGTGTTGACGCGCGGCTACGGCGAGTTCGAAACGCGGGTCGGGGCGGCCGAAGGGCGCGGACACAAGTCCGGGCGCGTGCGCGCGGCGATCGAACGCCAGGTCGCGCCGTTCAAGATGGCCGACATCGAACGCGAGTGCCCCGACGTGAGCCGCGCGACGATTCGTAAAGTGTTTCGTGAGATGAAGTCGGCCGGCGCGATTGACGTGACCGGTCGCGGACCGGGCGCGCGCTGGAGGCGCGTGACCTAGATCCCCACGCGCACCATCACGCCCACACCCTGCTCGAACGCATCCTCTTCGTCCGCGAGAAGCCGCTGCGAAACGGGAATGCGCACGTCAACGCCGAGCGCGGTGGGGCCGACCCTGTAGCTTGCGCCGAACATGACGCTGTGAGAAACGAGCCCGGAGTTCTTGTCGCGCTCGCCGTCCCACGCCGAAGCCCCCTGCCGGAAGAACAGATAGTTCGCACGTAAACCGACAGGCCCGGCTGCGCGGGCGAGTCCCGCCATTGCCGTGATCTCGCGCGAGCCGCGATACGTCTTGTCGTTCTCGTAGACGGGAAGGCGTGTCGAAACGAAACCGTTCGCGGTAAAGCCCGCACCGACCGGCGTCGCATAGTTCATCTCGGCGATCGGGTCGAACGTTCCCGTGCCGAACTGAATGTGGAGGTGCTCCTCACCGGCCTCGCCGAGTTTCCACGGGTCTTCTTCGGTCCGGCCAACGGGGATCGTGGTGCCGAAGCCGACACGAAGCCCGTCGTGTTCGCGCACCAGATCGGAGAAAGCGGTTTGCGCAAGCAGCGAGAAGTCCGAAAACCCCGTGTATGATTCGTCGCGATGATGAATGTCGCCGTTCCGCCGCATCGCCGCGATCTCTTCGGGCGTCGCGGGATCGATCGCGTTGATCGCGACCGACTGGTCTTTGCGCTCGTAAGGGATGCGAAGCGCCGCCTGCCAGCGGTCGGTCACGCCGTAGCGCGCTTCGAATTCGATGCGCGAAAGGTCGATCGTGATGTCGTGCCGGTGGAGCGGCACGTTCACGAGTTCGCCCCCCGCGGTCAATCCCTTGCGCTCGTCGTGCCCCCCTTCGAGGTCGAACGTCTGCGCCAGGTTGACTCGCAGCTCCCATTCATTTTTTTCGACAGAGGCCGAACCGGCCTCCCAATCCTCGGTTCGAGGAACGCTCGGATTGCTTCAGGCGGGTCACTGGGCGAACAGATCCGGGCTCGAGATGATCAGCATCCCGAGCGCGAGCGTGAGCGCGGTCGCGAATCGCGGGAACGTGCGTCCGTTCAACTTTTCTCCCCCTTCGCATCCGCGCGGGCGATCACTGCACGGACCTTGTCGATGTAGTTCCCCTTCACTTCGCCGAGCAGCGCACCGTCAGGCCCGAACACGCGCACGAACGGAAGTCCCGAGATCTGAAAGTCCTTCGTCGCCTGTTTCGAGGCGTCGGACTTCCAGTCGACGAGATCGATCTTGCGCAGTACGAGCCGCTCGTCTTCCAGCAGCAGGCGTTCGATCTTCGGCGTCAGGATCTTGCACGGCTTGCACCAGTCGGCGTAGTAATCGACGATCGTGATCCTGCCCTCGGGCATGTATTTCTCGAGGTCGACCTTTTCGCCGACCGAAACGATCTGAATGTCGAGGCCCTTGCGCTCTTCTTCCGTGAGCGGCAGGATCAGCTTCTCGCCGGGAAAGAGCAGCTCGTAGCCGCCGGTGGCGAGCGCCTGCTTCAGCGCGTCGCGGTTGATCGCGTCGGGGCCCTCGAAGGTGCCGCCGCTTTCGGCGAAGCTGACGACAGGGTTCACGATCCCGTCGACGCCTTCGAACAGCTCGACCGCCTTCGGCTCGCACGCTTCGCAATCCATGCCGTACAGTTTGAATTCGTAAGTCGCCCCGGTCGCCGGGGCAGGCAACAGCAGGGCGGCGCTTACGGCCAGCGCGGCCACGGCCACGGTTAAGGCCCGGGGCGCCTCAGAAACAGTATCGAGCAGACTTCCGTTCATGGTTCCTTTTCCGATAAGACAAACAGACGTATGAAGAATCCAGGGCGCAGGCCGTTCATCCTCAGTCACCCTGGCCCACGAGGATCGGTTCCCCGTACTCTCCGGTTGAGTCCGCCCGTGGGTTCCGATACTCTGCTTACAATTATAGTAGCAGAGGGCAGGCCCCGCCCCGTCCGAGAATGTCCTCGTTTCCACACCACCAGGGGGGAGACCCGAAATGAAACGAATGATTCTGCTTCCCGCGCTCTTGCTCGCTTTTCTCATGCAGGGCTGCGTCAACTACAACGAATGGCTGACGCTGAACAAAGACGGCTCGGGCACCATCAAGATGCGCGTCGCGATTGACGAGGAGCTGCGAGCGCAGATGAAATCGACGATGGAACAGTTCTCCTCGAGTATGGGCGACGCCATGGAGATGCCCGATCCGATGGCCGGGATGAACGAGAAGGACATCAAGACGAAGCTGGCCGAACGCAAGTCCGGCGCCCGGCTCAAATCGTTCTCGCGGAAGTCGAGCGGCGGAGACGAAGTCACCGAGATGGAGTTCTCGTTCCAGAGCATGGCCGATTTCGAGGACATGGCGTACGCGCTCGACAGCGAAGACGACGAAGACGCTTCCGTCCCCTTCACCTACGCAAAGGGGGGCGACGGTCTCTGGCTCTACACGCGGGACCTCGACCCGGAAACGATGTCTTCGGGCGCGGGCATGCCGGAATACGCGGGCATGGATGCGGGAATGTCCGAGGGCTCGAGCGCGCCGGCGGGGATGCCCGAAGGCATGCCGAAGATTCCGGGCATGGGTGATTTCGATCCGTCGAAGCTCGCCAGCATGTCCGAGGCCGAGCGTGAAGCGGCCATGGAAAAGATGATGAGCGATCTGCAGAGCGGTCTCGAAGATCTCGAAAAGAACATGGGCAACCTCGAAAAGCAGGCGACCTCTCTCGAAGCTACGATGGAGCAGTCGCTCGAAGGCCGTTCGATGCGTTTCGAAGTCACGTTCCCCGGCAAGATCGTCGAGTCGAACGCGACCAGGATCGAAGGGAACACGGCGATCTGGGAGTTCCCCCTCAACGAAATGAAAGACGGCACCATCGACAGCTTCTCCGCAAAGGTGAAGCAATAACAGGCGCGCCCGGACTGAGCGCGGCCGGACACACGGAATGATCCTCTATCTCCTTAAGTTTTTTCCGAAGCTTTCGGAGGCGTTCATTCTCGACGAACTGTGCGAAGTGAAGCGGCGCAAGGTTCCGCTTCGCGTCTGGGCGCTCGGGCGGTGGCCGGACGACGACGGCGAGCATCCGGAAGTGGCGGTCGTGCAGAGCGATGTCGAGTATCTGGACCAGGACGGGCCGGGCAGGATCCGTAAGGGGATCGCCCTGGCCCGTCTTTCCGTGCGCGCGAAGAAGAGGGTGGCGCGCGCCAGGCGTATTCTGCGGGAAGAGCACGCGAACCACTACGGCTACGTCTACACGGAATCTCTCCCGCGTGCGATCCGCCTGCGAAAGCTCGGGGTTACGCACATCCACGCCCATTTCATGAGCGAGGCCGCGGACCACGCCCTCGCGCTCTCCCTCCTGTCGGGAATCCCGTTCAGCGTCACGGCGCACGGCTCCGACATACTGCTCTATCCGCATCCGCATCTCGGGCTGATCGCCGAGCACGCGACCGCAATCCTGACCGCAAGCGAATACAACAGAAAGCACCTCCTCGCAGAGGGTGTGCGCGAGGAGAAGATTCACGTGATCCCGAACGGTGTCGACACGGGCGCGTTCATTGCGCCCGACCGCGCAGGCCGCTCCGCCGGCGACCCGCCGCACCTGCTCACCGTGGCGCGCCTGACGCCGGTCAAGGGAATCGACGTGCTCCTTCGCGCGTACGCGAAGCTGAGTGAGCGTGGGATCCGGTTTCGCGCCACGATCGTGGGCGGGGGACGCGAGCGGGCGCGACTCGTCGCCCTTCGCAACAAGTTCGGTCTCGTCGACGTCGTGAACTTCACGGGAGACCAGCCCCGCGACGCGGTTCACCGCGCGTATGGCGACGCGGATCTGTTCGTGCTCGCCAGCCGCTCCGAAGGCTTTCCCGTCTCGGTGCTCGAAGCGATGGCGTCGGGCCTCCCGGTCGTCGCCCCGGACATTACGGGCCTCCCCGAGCAGATCGAACACGGCGCGCAGGGCCGGCTCTTTCCCGCGGAGGATTTCTCCGCGCTGGCCGATACTCTGGAAGAGCTGCTCGTCCCCGCGAACCGGGACGCGCTCCGTGCGATGGGCAGCGCCGCTCGCGAACGCGCCGTGCGCGATTTCGCTCTCGCACATACAGTCGACATGCGACTCGCGCAGTTCGATGCATCGCACGCGCAGCCCGATGCGCCGTCACCCCGTGAATCGTAAGGCGACATGACCGAAGACAACCGCTCGAATCACCCCGGCCTCAAGATGCAGGCGGCGCGCTCCGTCGCCTGGACATCGTTCGCCCAGGTCGGGGCGCAGCTGATCGCGCTGATCGGAACACCGATTCTCGCGCGGGCGCTCCTTCCCGAGGACTTCGGCGTCGTCGTTACCGTCGGGATTCTGACGGGGCTCGTTACGTTGCTCGGCGAGTTCGGCCTCGGCGCCGCGATCATCTACCGCCAGGACGTCACGCAGGAACACATCGCCACTTCGTACTGGTTCAATATCGTTGTCGGAGCGCTTCTGACCACGGTCACGATTCTCGGCGCCCCGCTTGCGGCCGAGTACTTCCACAACCCGCTCGTTCGCCCGGTTGCCTACGCACTCTCGTTTACGTTCCTGATCAACTCGTTTTCGTGGGCGCACGGGTGTCTCATGATGAAGGACCTGCAGTTCAAGGCGATGGCGATCATCAACATCGGAAGCATTGCGCTGCGCGTGATCGTTTCGGTCGTGCTTGCCGTTCAGTTCGACATGGGAGTGTGGGCCCTCGTATACGGCGAACTCGCGAAGACCGTCGTGAGCTCGATCGCCCGTTTCTTCGCCCACCCGTGGCGGCCCGTCTTCACG
>JABDJQ010000018.1 GCA_013002425.1 Gemmatimonadota bacterium | reverse complement strand
CTCCTTCGCTTCTCGAAGAAGCTCTTCCCGATCGCGCACGTGCAGGAACGCACGAACTTCGGGCTCGAGTCGATCCGTTTCGCCGAGCGCATGCTCCACGAGATCGGTCGAGGCCACGCTCCCCCCTTCGAGCGCGGTCGCGATTTCGGTGATGGTCGCTCGGGTGAGATCCATTATCCGATCACTTTGGGGACGACGAAGAGTCCCCCCTCCGCCCGCGCGGACTGCCTGGTGGCCTCTTCGTTCGAAAGGGACCCGGCGGGCGTGTCGGAGCGAAGCGGTGTATCGATTGCCTTCTCGATATCGGTGTCGTCGATTCCGCTTACGTCGATCCTCTGAATCGCTTCGAAGTGCGAAAGCACGTGATCGAGATCGTGCGCGAGCGAGTCGAGTTCGTCTTCGCTCAGTGAAAGCATGGACAGGCGGGCCACGTGCTCCAGGTTCTTTCGATCGAATGTCAAATCAGCGACCTCGTTTACGGGGGAGATGTTCCAGAGATGCGTAGCGTACCATGATCTTCTTCGTGAATCCCGCGCGGAACTCGACCGTGATCTTCGTGTCCATTCCCGAACCCTCGACCCGCGTGACCCGGCCGTCTCCCCAGGAGGCATGCCGGATTCCGTCGCCCGCTTCGAAGCGGAACACGGGCTGTTCCTGCGATTCGTTTTCGTAGTCCGGGAAGGCGTCATGGGCCGGTTCGGGCTCGTCGAACAGAGAGCGTCCGCTGCTGTAGGGACGGGCCGCCGCGCCGATCCCGCCACGGCCGGCGGACGGAAGGGCGCCGATTTTCTCGAGCAGCTCCTCGGGGATCTCCTTCAGAAAGCGCGACGGAATCGCCGGCGCGATTTCTCCGTAACGCAGCCTGCTGCCGACATGAGACAGGGTCACCTTCTCCATGGCGCGCGTCAGTCCGACGTAAAACAGGCGTCTCTCTTCTTCCAGCTGACTCTCGTCCATCATCGAACGCGCATGCGGGAGCAGGCCTTCTTCGGCGCCCGCGATATACACGCGCGGAAACTCGAGACCCTTCGAGTTGTGAAGCGTCATCAGAGTGACGGCCTCCTGTCCCTCGTCCCAGGAATCGATATCGGTCAGCAGGGAGACTTCGGCCAGAAAATCGACGAGGTTCCCGCTCGGTTTGCGTCGTTCGAAATCCGCGAGCGCCGCGATCAGTTCGTCGATGTTCTCGCCGCGGAGCAGTCCTTTCTCGCCCTCCTTCGACTCGTAAAAACGAACGAGGCCGATTTCTTCCGCCAGGTCCCGCACGAGATCGTGCGGCGCTTCGTCGCGCGCGCGTTCGGAATAGCGGCCGAGAAGCGCGCCGAGTTCGCCGATCCGGCCCGCCGCCCTGCTCGTGAGGCCCGGTACCGGCGCGCCCGAGCGAACGGCCTCGAGCAGCGACTGTCCGCGTTCCTTCGCGTGGGCCACGAGATGCTCGCGGCTCTTCGCACCGACGCCGCGCGCGGGCACGTTCAGAATGCGCGCGAACGAGAGATCGTCCGCTTCATTCGCCAGCAGACGAAGGTACGCGAGCAGATCCTTCACTTCCTTCCGCTCGTAAAAGCGCAGGCCGCCGATCAGACGGTACGGTACGGCGTGCAGTCGCAGCCCGTCTTCGAGCGATCGTGACTGCGCGTTCGTTCGATAGAAAACCGCGAAATCGGAGAAGCGGTTCATGTTCATCCTGACGCGCCTCTGAATGTCGCGCGCGATGGACATCCCCTCTTCGCGGTCCGTGAAGAAGCGCTGCAGCGTGAGCAGGTCACCGCCCGGCTTGTCTGTCCAGAGACGCTTCCCCCTTCGGCTCACGTTGTTTTCGATTACGGCGGACGCCGCGTCGAGAATCGGCTTCGTCGAACGGTAGTTCTGCTCCAGACGAATCACGTGCGCGTTCGGAAACGTCTCTTCGAAGTCGAGAATGTTCTTCACGTCCGCACCTCGCCAGCGATAGATCGACTGGTCGTCGTCTCCGACAGCGGCGACGTTTCCGTGTACGGAAGAGAGCATGCGCACGAGTTCGTTCTGCACCCAGTTCGTATCCTGATATTCGTCGACGAGAAGATACCGAAATCGCGAGGCGTACTCTTCCAGGAGATGCGGGTCTTCCTGAAAGATCTCGATCGGAACCACGAGCAGGTCGTCGAAGTCGAACGCGTTCATGCGGCGCAGCGTCTGTGTATAGACGGGCTCGATCCGGGCGGCCTCCTCCTCCATCGGCGACTCCGGTTCGGGAATATTGCCGCGGTCTGTCTTGAGGCGGCTCACATAGGCACGCACGCGGCCGATCCGCTCGGAGGTGGGATCGAGTCCGTGATCGCGGCAGATCGACTTGATGAGGCTGCGCTGGTCGTCGGCGTCGAAGATCGTGAAGTGCGGGTCGAAACCCACGCGCGGCGCCACCTGTCGCAGAATGCGCGAAGAGATACTGTGAAACGTCCCGATCCAGCCTCCTACCCCCTCGCCGATCTGCTTTTCGATACGCGCGCGCATCTCCGCCGCGGCTTTGTTCGTGAACGTGACGGCGAGCATGCGCGACGGATAGACTTCGCGTTCATAGACGAGATGAGCGTAGCGATACGTCAGCACGCGCGTCTTGCCGCTGCCGGCGCCCGCGAGCACGAGGAGCGGGCCGTCGCCGAACAGCACCGCTTCCCGCTGTTCGGGATTCAGATCCTTGTCCCAGTCGATGGGGGTCATGGTGCTCACCGTCCGGCCTTAATAAGGAATGCGGTACTTGAGGTCGACATTGAAGAACCGATCGCCGTCACGGAACGTGCCCGCCTGGCTCTCGAGGACGAGGAAACGGCGGAGCCGATACTCGACGCGGACCTGCCGGTCGGGAATGGGCAGGTTCTCCTGATACGGTCCCTGTTCTTTCGTGAGGTAATCCGTCTGCCCGATCTTCTGGGAGAACCCGAGATAGAGGTCGTTCGAGAAGTAGTTGCCATAGCGAATCTCCGGAAGGTCTTCGTCTGCGCCGATTTCGAGTGTGCCGACATTCCCGAGTCCGCGTGTCATCTCGCGCGAGAAGCGCGAGGCCAGACTGGTGGCCCATGAGGTGAGCACTCTCCCGGAGTTCACACTTCCTTCCTGCGGCCCGGACCGGAAGCTCAGCATCGTGAAGATCTCGCCCTGCGAGAGTCCGGATTCCGATGTCGGCGTCACGACGAGCGTATCGGGTTTGCCTGTCACGGCAACTTCGATACGCTCGCCCAGCACGTCCGTCTGCGCGGTCACGTTGAGATCGACGTTGCGAAGGTCGTTCGGGTCGGCAAAAGTAAGCTTACCGTCTATCATACGGAACTGATTGTTGTAAACCCAGTAGCTTCCGCGTCGCAGATCGAGTTCCCCCACGCCCCCGAATCCTTCTTCGGACTTCGTGAGTTGCATCTCGCCTTCGAACTCCGCGTCGAGCACGCTGTTCCGTACCATGATGTTGCCGGGCGCGCGCACGAACAGGTCCGCGGTCCACAGCGGGCGCGTCGTCGGATCGAAGATCGTCGGGATCCCGGGAACCGCCTCTTCGAATTCCGACTCGAGAAACACCTCGCTCGCGCGGGCCCGCCCCGTGATATGCGGAACGGGTTCTCCGAATGAACTCAGACGCGATTGAATGCGATACTCGCCGGTGAAACGGCCGCCGATACCGTCGGCGAGGAGTATCGCGTAATCCTTCGAGTTTGCGCCGAGGTCGTAGCCGGTAACGGAAAGGCCGTCGAGGTCGACCCTCCCCCAGACATGCACCTGACCGTGATCTTCGTTCCTGGCGGCAACGGAGACGAGCGTGAGGTAGTCTTCGTCGAGCAGCGCGC
>JABDJQ010000015.1 GCA_013002425.1 Gemmatimonadota bacterium | reverse complement strand
GTCCGGGAGCACGCCCGTGATGCCGTCCACGACGAAGAGCACGAGGTCCGCTTCCCGGATCGCGCTCCGGATCTGCTCGACGACGAGATTGTGAACGCGCTCCCTTCGGGGAACGGGAAGCCGGAAGAAGAAGGCCTCAAGATCGGCATCATCGGGAAGCCGAACGTCGGGAAGTCGTCGCTCGTGAACGCGTACCTCGGGCGCGAGCAGATGATCGTGAGCGAGATCCCGGGCACGACGCGCGACGCGGTCGACTCGCGCATCATGTGGCGCAAGGAGCCGATTATCCTCGTCGACACGGCGGGCCTGAAGCGCCGGGCGCGCGTCACCGAAGACATCGATTATTACTCCGTTCTCCGTACGAACAAGACGATCGATCGGAGCGACATCCTGTTCCTGATGCTCGACGCGTCGGAACCGATCACGAACCAGGACGCGCGCGTTGCTTCTCTCGCGGCCGAGTCGGGCAAAGGCGTCGTGCTCCTGCTGAACAAGACCGACAAAGACCTGCCCGATCAGCTCGAGAAGATTCGAGAAGAAATCCCGCACCGCATGCCGTTTCTGAAGTTCGCGCCGATCGTTTCGACATCGGCCGAGACGCGGCGCGGAATCGGGCGGGCGCTCGACGTCGCGCGCGAAGTCGAAACCGCGCGCCACGAGAAGATCCCGACGTCGAAGCTGAACGATATAATAGAAGCGGCGCTCATTCGCAACGCCCCGCCGGCCGGCCGCGGCAAGAACCAGATCTTCTACGGCACGCAGACCGGCGTGGCGCCGCCGACGTTTCTGTTCTTCGCGAAGGAACCCGAAGCCGTGCCGCCGTTCTATCGCAAGTACCTGATGCGCGTGATCCGCGAGACCTACCCGTACGAGGGGACGCCCATCTTCATCCATATCCGAAAGCGGGACCACCGGTAATGGGATTCGGACCGAGTGAAATCATCCTCGTTCTCGGCTCGTACCTGATCGGGGCGATTCCGTTCGCGTACATCGTGACGAAGCTCTTCATGGGGATCGACATCAGGACCGTCGGCTCGAAGAACGTCGGTTTCTCGAACGTCTATCGCATCGTGGGGCCCGGCCCCGGCGTCCTCGTACTGATCGGCGACATCGGAAAGGGCGCCCTGGCCGTGTGGCTCGCGCGGCGCATGGGAGGCGCGGACTGGGTGCTCGTGCTGGCGGGCCTGCTTGCCGTTGTCGGGCATTCGTGGACCGTCTTTCTGAGCTTCAAAGGCGGCAAGGGAGTCGCGACCGCATGCGGCGTGCTCTTTTCGCTGATGCCCGTTGAGGGACTGGTGGCAGTGGGGATCTTTGTCACTTTGGTCGCTCTTTCGCGCATGATCTCGCTCGGCTCGATGGTCGCCGCCGCCACGCTCCCGTTCGTTCACATCTTCGCGTCGCTCATGAGGGGCACGCCGATCAGCACCGCTTTTCTCGCATTCTGCGTCATCACAGCGGCGCTCGTGCTCGTTCGCCATCGCGCCAACTTCACGCGCATTCTGTCAGGCACCGAAACCAAATTCGAGTTCAAGCCGGAGCGGGGAGGGGGCGAGTCGTGAAGGTTTGCGTTCTCGGCGCGGGCAGCTGGGGCACGGCCCTCTCGCTCGTGCTGCACGGGCGGGGCGAAGACGTAACGCTCTGGTCGCGCTCGCAGGGGAAGCTCGACGGCATTCGAACCGCGGGCGAGAACCGCACGTTCCTGCCGGGCGTCGCGGTGCCGGGCGACCTGAAACTCACCTGCGATCTCGCGGAATGCGTGCCGGACGCCGAGGCCGTGGTCTTCTCGGTGCCGTCACGCGCCACCGCGCCGCTCGCGAAAGAAGTCGCGGGCCTCACGCGCCAATCCGGCGCGGGAAGCGCCGGCGCGAAAGACGCAGGCAAGACCGGCGCCCCGCTCATCGTACTCACCGCGAAAGGCTTCGAGCCAGAATCGCGCCGCCGTCTCTCCGAAGCCGTAGGCGATTCGCTCCCGCGCGAACGCGTGGCCGTGCTCGCCGGGCCGAGCCACGCGGAAGAAGTCGCGCGCCGCGTGCCGACCACGGTCGTCGCCGCGAGCTACGAACGCGCGGCCGCGGAAGAAACACAGCATCTCTTTTCGACCGACCGTTTCCGCGTGTATACGAACCACGACATCATCGGCGTCGAAACCGCCACCGCGCTCAAGAACGTCATCGCGCTCGCGGCCGGGATCTGCGACGGCCTCGGCTTCGGCGACAACGCGAAGGGCGCGCTGCTGACGCGCGGACTCGCGGAGATGTCGCGCCTCGGCGTCGAACTCGGCGGCGACCCCGCGACGTTCGCGGGACTCGCCGGCATGGGCGACCTCATCACGACCTGTATCAGCCCGCATTCGCGCAACCGCAGCTTCGGCGAAGCGATCGGCCGCGGCAAATCAGCCGAAGAGGCCGAGCGCGCCTCGGTCATGGTCGTCGAAGGCGTCGGCACGACGAAAATCGCGGCCGAACTCGCGCGCGAACACGATATCGAAATGCCCATTACGTTCGAGGTCGAGAGCGTTCTTTTACGTGGCAAGAAACCGATGGACGCCATGGCGGATCTCATGACCCGCGACCTCAAAGCAGAAGTCTGGTAGCAGACGAAAATCGAAAGAGGGAGAAGCCGTATGAAACGAAAGCCCCCCGCAAAAGTCTATTACTCCATCACCGAGATCGCGGAACAGACCGACGTCAAACCGCACGTCCTTCGCTACTGGGAGTCCGAGTTCGGATGCCTGTCGCCGAAGAAGAACCGCGCCGGGAATCGTGTGTATCAGGAGAAGGACATCAAGATGGTCCGTCTCATCAAAGACCTTCTCTATGACGAGGGTTACACGATCGCCGGCGCGAAGAAGAAGCTGAACCGCAAAGGCGTGCTCGAAGACGCCACGCTCTTCTCCGTGCAGGACGAATCCGATCTGATCCGTTCGATCAAAGGCGACCTCGAGGATCTTCTCCGCACATTGCCGGAGGGGTAGGGGTTGTGATGGGCTGGCGTAGTGGCGGTTCTCCTCGCCGCTCACACCACCCCCTCTTTGCGCGAAGGGAAACACGCAGATGAAAGCCATCGGCTATACGGACGCGGGCCCGATCTCGGCGGAAAACGCACTGATCGAGTTCGACGCGGAGGCTCCGGAGCCCGGACCGCACGATCTGCTCGTGGAGGTCCGCGGGGTCTCGGTCAATCCGGTCGACGTCAAGGTGCGCGCGAACATGCAGCCGGACGGCGCGCCGCGCATTCTCGGCTTCGACGCCGCCGGCGTCGTGAAGGAGGTCGGCGCCGACGTCACGCGCTTCCGCCCCGGCGACGAAGTCTTCTACGCGGGCGACATCACGCGCCCCGGCTCCAACGCCGCGTTCCAAGCGGTGGACGAACGCATCGTCGGCCGCAAGCCGTCGTCACTCGGGTTCACCGAAGCCGCGGGCATGCCCCTTACGACCATCACGGCCTGGGAGATCCTGTTCGACAGTTACCGCCTGGCGGAGGGCGACGGTGAGGGGGACGCGCTGCTCGTCATCGGCGGCGCAGGCGGAGTCGGGTCGATCATGATCCAGCTCGCGAAGAAACTCACGAACCTGGAAGTGATCGCGACGGCCTCGCGCGCCGACACGCGGGCGTGGGTCGAGAAGATGGGCGCCGATCACATCATCAACCACCGTCATCCGCTCGACGCGGAGATGAAGGCTCTCGATATCGTGCCCCGTTATGTTGCCGCGCTCACGCACACGGACCAGCACTTCCCGGCTGTCGTCAGGCTCATCAAGCCGCGCGGCCATATCGCCGTCATCGACGATCCCGGGGTTCTCGATGTGATGCCGCTCAAAACCAAGGCGGCCTCCGTCTCGTGGGAGTTCATGTTCACCCGCTCCATGTTCCGGACCGAAGACATGCACGCGCAGCACGCGCTGCTGAATCGCGTCGCGGATCTTCTGGATGACGGCACGCTCGTCTCGACCGTCAACCATCAGGGCGGCCCGCTGAACGCGGCCAACCTGCGAAGCGCCCACGAACTCCAGGAGAGCGGAACCGCGATCGGCAAGACCGTGCTCGACGGCTTCACCTCCTGACGATCATCCCGGTCCCTTCTTCCTCTTTTCCTCTCTTTCCCCTCTTTCCCATCCCTTCCCATCCTTTCCGCTTCCTTTCCTATCCTTTCCTCACGCCTCAAAGC
>JABDJQ010000713.1 GCA_013002425.1 Gemmatimonadota bacterium | reverse complement strand
CTCGCCCTTCCCCACGCCGACCACGAGCGGAGAGCCGTTGCGGGCGCCCACGATCTTGCCGGGGTCCAGGGAAGAGATGACCGCGATCCCGTAGGTGCCTTCGACTTCGAGCAGCGCCTTCTGCACGGCGTCTTCCAGGTTCCCGTGGAAGTAGTGGCGAATGAGATGAGAGAGCACTTCGGTGTCGGAGTCGGACCGGAAGACGAATCCTTCGGCCTTCAGACGATCCCGCAGCGTGTAGAAGTTTTCAATGATACCGTTGTGAACGACGGCGACGGTTTCGTCGGTGTCGAGATGCGGGTGCGCGTTCTTCTCGGTCGGAGCGCCATGGGTGGCCCAGCGCGTGTGAGCGATGCCGACGCTGCCGGCGATCGTCGTCCTGTCTACCGTGCGCGCGAGTTCCTTGATCTTCCCGGCAACCTTGATGGTTTGAATGTTGCCGTCTTCGTAAACCGCGATGCCGGCGGAATCGTAGCCGCGATACTCGAGGCGACGAAGTCCCTCCACGAGAATCGGAGTGGCCTGCTTGTCGCCGATATACGCAATGATTCCGCACATACTGAGATTTCCTCCCGGGTCACCGGTGAGCCGCACTCTGTTCGATTCAGGAAAGGACCTCGGAGGCCGCATCCCGCAGGCGGGCGGCCTCGTCTTCGGTCGGCGCCTCGGCGAAGAGGCGTACGATCGGCTCCGTGTTCGACGATCGAATCTGAAGCCAGCTTCTCTCCCAGGAGAGATGCAGGCCGTCCCGCTCGTCGACGCGGGCCTTTCCGAAGCGCTTCACGAGTGCGGCGACGAGGTCGTCTCTGTCGAACGTATCGGCAGACACAACTGATTTTAGGATAACATATTGGGGAAGCGCACGCTCCTGATCGTCGAGGCCGGTTTCGGCTTCTGTCAGGCTCTGAAGCACGACCGCCATGCCCATCGCGGCGTCGCGCATCGGGTGCAGCGAGGGCACCATGACTCCCCCGTTTCCCTCTCCCCCGATCGCCGCACCTACTTCCCTCATGTGAAGGGATACGTGGGCCTCGCCGACCGGCGTCCGGTAGAACGGAACACCGGCGTTCGCCGCCAGATCTTCGCTGACCCGGGAAGTCGAGAGGTTGACGACTACCGGCCCGGGCGCCTTCTTCAGTACATGGGCGACGGAGAGCGCCACCGTGGCTTCCTCGCTCAGCGCCCGTCCCGTTTCCGCGACCAGGCTCAGACGATCGCCGTCGGGGTCGAGCGCGAATCCGACGGCCGCCTGCTTCGTCTTCACGAGGTCGCAAAGTTCACCGAGGTTTTCCGGTTTCGGTTCCGGCGGCCGGGGAAAGAAACCCGTCATTTCGCAGTGCAGCGGAACGACATCGCATCCGAGAGCGTGCAGAAGTTCGACCGTGTCCTTCGACCCGGCGCCTCCCGTTCCGTCGACGACCACGCGGAATCTGCGGGCGCGAATCGCCGGTACGTCGATCCAGGGATGGTTCAGAATGGCATCGCGATGATCTTCGAACAAACGGGGCCCTTTTTCCTCGGAACCGAGTGCGTCGTATGCGACCCAGGGAAGATCCCCCGTCTCGTATGCGGCCTTGAGCCTCGCGCCGTCTTCGGCGCCGAGAAAGAAACCGTCGCCTCCGACGAATTTGAGAGCGTTCCATTCGATGGGATTGTGGCTCGCGGTCACGAGCACGCCTCCCGCGGCGCCCCGCTTCTTGACGGCGTAGAGCATCGAAGGGGTCATGCAGATTCCGCAGTCGAGCACGGAGCATCCCGCTCCGTTCAGCCCGGCGATGAGCGCGTTGCGAACGACCGGTCCGCTGATACGCGGGTCGCCGCCGACGAGCACGGTCCCGCCCTGCCGGCCTTCGGCGAATGCGGCGGCCAGACGGGTCACGACATCGGGCGTGAGACTCTCACCGACAATTCCACGGGCGCCGGAAATGCTCAGTTTCAGAGACATGCACCAGACCTGTTCAGGGGGGCTGAGAGAGGAGACCGAGCTGGTGAGCGGACTCGAACCGCTGACCTACGCATTACGAATGCGTTGCTCTACCAACTGAGCTACACCAGCTTGAAAAATGGCCAAAAAAAATATGTCGCGAGATGGACTTGAACCATCGACACGCGGATTTTCAATCCGCTGCTCTACCAGCTGAGCTACCGCGACATAGGTCTAAAAAAGTAGCAACGCGGGAAACGAGGTGTCAAGGGATAATCGGCGAAACAACCCCTTTGCAGCGCGTGACTTCCCGGACTTGCCTCCCTCCTTGACGGGGGCCCTCAGGGGTGGTAACATTCTACCCGGTAGCCGTTAGGACTTGCATCCAGCGCAAGCAGCAACATTGAGGGCAATACATGGTCCCGATTCGCAAGAACCGCGAGTTTTCGGAGACGATCGCCGGCCAGTTCGGTGTCTCCAACATTCGCCACAAGGTCGCCAAGATCTACGGTCGTCCCGACGACACTCTCTCCCTCGGGTATCTCGAAACCTGGTACTACTTCCGCGAAAAATTGAGCTTCGTTTTCCACAATGACGAACTGGAAAAGATCATGCCGCTCAATATCGGCGGACAGTCGTCCCTGGGCCGTTAACCGGCGAAAAATCGAGGCACGTAGGCATCGATCACGCCCAGAAACGTGATCGCGAGGCCCGCGCCCATCATCAGGAAGCCTCCCCACCCGTCCATCCATTTCCGTTCCGCCGCCAGATAGAATCCGTATGCGAGCAACCCGCCGCCCGCGAGCATGGCCGTGTATCCCATGGGTTACGGCGACAGCCGGTTCATCGTGCGGGGGAACGGGATGACTTCGCGCACGTGATGCGTGCCGCAGATCCACCCCACGAAGCGCTCGAGCCCGATCCCGAAACCCGCATGCGGGACGGAGCCGAAGCGGCGCAGGTCCGTATACCATTCGAAAGCCTCGGCCGGCAGGTCGTGCGCTTTGATCTGCTCCTCGAGATACGAAAGCGAGTCGGCGCGCTGCCCGCCCCCGATGATCTCGCCGTATCCTTCGGGGGCGATGAGATCCACGCCGAGAACGAGGCGGTCGTCCTCGGGGTCGGGAGCCATGTAGAACGCCTTCGCCTCCTTCGGCCACCGGTGCACGAATACCGGCTTCTCGAAGGAATTCGCGATGATGGTCTCGTCTTCGCCGCCGAAATCGTCACCCCATGCGAGGGTTTTCCCCTGCTTTGCGAGCACTTCCAGCGCCTCCGCGTACGTAATGCGCGGGAACGGGGGCCGAATCGCCTCCAGTTTCGCGGGATCGCGCTCGAGCGTCGCGAGATCGAGCGCGTTCCGTTCGAGAACCGTGCCGATCACCGACGCGATCATCTTCTCGGCCAGCTCCATGACGTCATCGATGTCGGCCCAGGCCATTTCGGGCTCCAGCATCCAGAATTCCGTCAGATGGCGCCTCGTCTTCGATTTCTCGGCTCGGAAAGTGGGCCCGAAGCAGTAGACCTTGCCGAACGCGGCCGCGGCCGCCTCCATGTAGAGCTGTCCGCTCTGGGTCAGATAAGCCTGCTTGTCGAAGTAGTCGGTCTGGAAGAGCGTGGAGGTCCCTTCACAGGCGCTCGGCGTGAAGATAGGGGCGTCGATCAGCGTGAACCCCTCGTCGTCGAAAAAGCTCCTGAGCGCGAATTCCACGCTGGAGCGGATCGAGAGGATCGCGTGCGGCATCCTGGATCGCAGCCAGAGATGCCTGTGGTCCATCAGGAACGACTGCCCGTGCTCCTTGGGGGTGATGGGGTACTCCCCCGCCTCGCTGTGCGTCTCGACGTGGCTGAGG
>JABDJQ010000702.1 GCA_013002425.1 Gemmatimonadota bacterium | reverse complement strand
CGTCTGTATCGCGCGATCCCTCCAGGCGCCGGAGGCAATCTGTTCCTGTCGCCGTACAGCGTGAGCCAGGCGATCGCGCCCCTCGCACTCGGAGCGCGCGGCGAAACCGCGGCGCAGATTCTCGCGTTTCTCGGCGCGGGAGGATCGGACGCGAGCCCAATCGACGATCCCGGCGGCTTCCACTCCGCGAATCATGAACTCGCCGCGCGCGCGATGGCGATTCCCGACGGCGACCCCACGACGTTTCGCATCGCGAATCGCATGTGGCACGAGCAGACGCTCCCCTGGGAGGCTTCGTTCCGTGACGCCGTAAAGCAGAGCTACGGCGCCGGCGCCGAACCGGCCGACTTCCGCGGCAGCGCCGACGCGGAGCGCATGAAGATCAACGCCTGGATCGCAGACAACACCGAGCAGAAGATCCCGGACCTCCTCCCCGCGGGAAGCCTGACCGCGAACACGCGGCTCGTGCTCGCCAACGCGATCTACTTTCTCGGCGAATGGAAGGACGCGTTCGACCCCGACAAGACGAAACCGCTGCCGTTTCACTTCAGCGCCGCGGACTCGGTCGAAACACCGTTTCTCGTGCGCACCGGTTCCTATCGTGCGGCCGATGTGAAGAAAACCTGGATTCTCGAACTGCCGTACGAAGGCGACAAATTCTCGATGGTCGTTCTGCTCCCGGCCGAGCGCGACGGGCTGCCCGCTCTCGAAGAGAAACTCACGCTCGATACTCTCCAGTCGTGGATGGCGAAGCTCGAGAAGCGCAAGATCGACGTCTTCCTTCCCAAGTTCGAAATGCGCACGAAAGCGTCGCTCGAAGGGCCGCTTGCCGCAATGGGTCTCGCGCTTCCGTTCGACCCCGCGCGCGCCGACTTCACCGGCATCACGACGGCCGAACCGCTCTGGGTCGATCGCGTCTTTCACGAAGCCTATGTGCGCGTCGACGAAAAGGGCACCGAAGCCGCCGCCGCAACGGCAACGACCATGCGCACGCTCAGCATGCCCCCGCCGAACCCCGTCTTTCGCGCCGATCACCCGTTTCTGTTCGTGATTCGCGAGAACGAAACCGGTCTCATCCTGTTCGTCGGGCGCGTCGGCAACCCCGCAGCGGGTTCATGATCGAAGACTTCTTTCGGGCAGGGCGGCGCTTGCGGGCGGGAGTCTTCGTACTTCTTGCCGCAGTCGCATTCGCCCCGCTCGACCACCCCTCCGCGCAACCCTTCGCGACCGGAACATTGCAAGGTACGATCACGGCCGCCGAGACGGGACGCCCGCTTGCGTTTGCAGACGTGGTCCTCCGCGATCTGGGCAGAGGCGGCGTCGCGAACAAGGACGGATTTTTTCTGATCGAAAACATTCCCGCGGGACCGCATCGAATTCTCGTGAACCGCATGGGCTACGCTTCGGATTCCACGAGAGTCGAAATCGTCGCAGGCTCGCGCACAACACACGACTTTGTCCTCGTCGCGCGCGATCATGAGTCCGGCAAACCTGTTCGGATCGGCGCTACGCAACGAGTTTCCAGAAAAGGACCTTTTTCATCATCACAGGTCGCAGGTATTTCTGTTCGCGATCGCGCCGCAAAGACTCCCGCCGAAGCCTTGCGCGAAGAGCCAGGCGTTTTCGTGCAGAAGACGAATCACGGCGGCGGATCCGCCATCCTGCGCGGCTTCAGCTCGAATCAGATTCTGCTCATGGTTGACGGCATACGACTGAACAACTCGACGTTCAGGCTCGGCAATCACCAGTACCTGGCAACGGTTGATCCGTTTTCGCTTCATTCCATTCAGGTCTATCGGGGGCCGAACTCTGTTGCGTATGGAACGGATGCGCTCGGGGGAGTAATCAACGTCGACACGTGGGCTGCCCGGCCGGAGCCGCGTACGAACGGTTTCCAGTGGGCAACCCACGGCGCGGTTCGCTATGCAACGATCGATGGTGAGAAAGCAACACATCTGCGCGCACTCCTTCTCGATGACAACTGGAACGGTACGATCGGGCTGTCCGGTCGTCGGTTCGGCGATCTGAAGCGCGGCGCGAACAGCCGGGAACCGAGTCTCGAGAATGCGACGAACGGGACGGAACAGTCCCCGACCGGATTCGACGCGTGGGACGCCGACGTGAAGCTGCGCTGGATTGCCGCTCCGCGTGACCATGTGACGTTCGCGTACCAGCGCGGCGAGCAAATCGAAGTGCCGCGGTACGATAAATATGAAAACGAAGGCTTCGATCGATGGGTGTTCGATCCGCAGGTGCGCGAGCTCGCGTATGCGCGATACCTGCGCGGGCGATGGAACGGCGATCCTCAGATTCAGTTGACACTGTCGCGCACCCTGCAGGAAGAGGGACGTGAGACCCGCCCCG
>JABDJQ010000679.1 GCA_013002425.1 Gemmatimonadota bacterium | reverse complement strand
GTCGGGAGCCAGGCGCTCGACGGCGCATGCGAAGACGTCGACGTGAACGGCGACCTCATCTGCGTGGCGGCCGGGTCCGCGGGACTGCACGTTCTGACGCGGAACGGGGCGGCCATCGAACAGAGTGTGGACACTCCCGATTTCGCGCGCGACGTCGACGCGATCAGCAACTATGCCTTCGTGGCGGACAACTTCGCCGGCTTCCACGTGATGAATCTCATCGACTCGCTGGGAGTGGGAATCGTCGGCACGGACGCTTCCCTGGTCCCGTCAAGCGTCAACTACGCCTGGACCGGGGACGTCTGGGCGACCGCGTCCACCGGGCTTTCCACCGTGTTCGCCATCTACGACCCCTTCCCGGTCACGAGCCCGAGCGTCACCGGGACGGTCGGACTCCTCCCCGGTTTCGGGACGGACGTAGCACCGCTGCCCTTCCCGCACTACACGGCGTGCGTCGCGAACGGCACGGCGGGGCTCTGGCTCATCGATACTTCGACGCCCGCGGCGCCGGCGGTGCTCGGCACCATTTCCGTTCCCGGCCAGGCGAACGCGGTCGCCGCGACGAGTGATTACGCGTTCGTTGCGGTCGGCGAAACCTTCAGCTGGACGGTCTCCAGCCTGGAGGTGATCGACATCACCGATCCGGCAAACCCCACACACGTCAGCTCCCTTTCGACTCCGGGAAACGCGGTCGATGTGTGCGTAGAATACTCGAACGAGAACATCGTTTACCTCGCAGACAGCGATTCCGGGATGCACGTGATCGACGTGAGCGATCCGGCGAACCCCGTGATCGTCGCCACGGAGAACACTATGGCGAACGCGAAGAGCGTTTCGGTGTGGGAGGACCGTGCGATTGTCGGGAGCGGTGCGGAAATTCACGTGATCGACGTTTCCGATTCGGCGAACCCGGTCTGGATCACCTCGGTTACGGCACCGGCAGATGCCGAGGGAATCTCGGCCGTGAACGACCGGGCGTTCGTCGCCAACCGGACCGAAGGAATCCAGATCCTGGACATCGATCCGCCGATCCTCGTGAGCAGTGTGGACACACCCGGTGAAGCGAGGGCCGTGTCCCTCGTGGACTCGATCGCCTACGTTGCGGATCGCGATTCGGGGCTCGTGGTGTTCGACCTGACCGACCCCGCGGCGCCGACGAGGATCGGAAGCGTCGAAACACCCGGAGACGCGCTGCATGTCAAGGTGGTCGACGATGTGGCGTATGTCGCGGTTCAGATCGAAGGTCTGCAGATCATCGACGTCTCCGATCCGGCCATGCCGGTGCTCCTCGGAAGCGCACCCACGATCGAGCTGGCCGGGAAGGTCGACGTTTTCGACGGGATCGCCTATGTCGCCGCCGGCAAGGCCGGACTGCAGGTCATCGACGTGACCGACCCCGCCTCACCGGAGAATCTCACCTATGTACGGGCCTCCCGGTACGATTTCGGCGACTGGCCCGGTCGCACCCAGGCGCCGACAGCCCGCGGCGTCGCGGTCTACGACGGCAGGGTCTACCTCAGCGTCGATCAGACGAACCAGGGCTTCCGGCATCTGATTTCGTTCGACACGCATTGCGGAACGATCGCGACGGGCGTCGCTCAGGCGGAAGAGAACCGGCGGCCGATCCCGACGAGATTGCTGCGAGGCCTTCCCAACCCCGCGAAGCGGGAAACGGTCCTTCAGTACCGGCTGGCGAAGCGTGCCGCTGTCGGTCTCAGGGTCTTCGACATCGCCGGTCGCGAAGTGCGGGTGTTTGAAGAGGGAGCGCACCGGGAGCCGGGCGTATACGAAGTGTTCTGGGACGGCCGGGACGAAGCGGGCCGGCGTGTCGCATCCGGGACTTACTTCGCCCGACTGGAGATCGCGGGAAAAGCGACGACACGAAAGATCACATTCGTACGATGAGCATAAACGCGGTCATCAACACATGAAGGGGCGCGCTCCCCCGGTTGTACAAGCTCCGTTCCCTGATTTATAATGGAATCCAAACCAGGCCGACTCTTTTGTATCGAAAGGCAACCTCGTGAAATTCCGTTTGATTTCCCCGATCGTGATTCCCCTTTGCATGATGGCTCTCGTCATGGGTTGCGGTGGCCCGCCCAGCGTCAACTTCGGTGACGGGTCAGTCGGCAACCTGGTGTGGGGGGTTACGCACAATGCCTACGAAACACAGGAACCGGACAAGGCGCTTCTCTTTGCGGACAGGGCTGTCGAGGTCTACGGCGAAGAGGCCCGCACCATCAACGCCTCGCTCTCGGAGTATCCTCCGACCGATCCGCCGGAATCCGTTTATAAGTACAAGCCGCTGAACGAGGTCGGTTTCGTCCTCTATACAAAGGGAACGATCCTTCTGGAGAGAGGCGACAAAGAGGGCGCCGCCGCCGCGTTCCAGTCCCTTGTCGATGACTACCACTACGCGCAGTTCCAGGTGTGGGACAAGCCCGAGGAGTGGTGGAAGCCGGCGGAAGAGGCGAAGAAGAGACTGGCGGAGCTGGAATCCGGCGACAGCTGATCAGAGCCGCGGGCCCGCTTTCGGCAGGTGGAGCTCTGCGCGAGACCGCTGATTGGGACTCTGGGGACGACTCGCGCCCGGCATGCCGGATCTGAGAGAGCTACTCTTCAGATCGCAGAGATTCTCGAAACGTACGACAAAGTCAGTCCGTACGGCGGCTATGGGCGCAACAGTCCGGAGGGCAAGATTCACGAGGTAAACCAGGACACCTACGAGACCGCCTACCTGGACCGCTACGAGCAAGTTCTAAAGGGGTATTAGAAAACCGGACACCCGGTGCGAGTTCTGCCCGGGGATCGGACCCTGGGGGTTGGACGGAGTTTATGGCAGGAACGTTCTTACAGGCCGATGACGAAACGGATTCCGAGGACGGTGGCGTCGTCGAGTGACGGGTCACCACCGGGATTCACGATGATCTGCACGTCGGGCTGCACGGACAGCCACTGGCTTAACTGACAGAGGTACGAAAACTCCAGCGCCACTTCCCAGCGGTCCGTCGCCGCATCGGCGAGTCGAGCCGCCTCGCGATAAGCATCGCCGAAGCGTGTGGCTGCCACGGCCACACCCAGCTCGTCCTCGTGTCTTCCGGGAATGAGCCCGCGATAGACGCCGCCGCCGCCCACGTAGCTTTCGAGCGGGTTTACATCGGCGTCGGCAACGCCGGCGCGCGCGAACAGGGTGAGCCCCTGCGCGGGATCCGGCGCTTCGCGATACACGCTCTGCTCGGCAAGCGCATAGAATCCGCGAGTTCCGTCCCGCTGCAGCGGCCCGCCGTCGGGATCGGTTTGCACGAGGTCGTCGAGATCAGTCGTGTATCCCCAGACACCGAGCGCGTATTTCCCCGGATAGCCACCGGTGTCGAGCGGCGGATCGTGCTCGAACCCGATCTCGGCGGCGAGCAGCAGACCGTCTTCCTCGGCGAGGACAATATGGGTTCCCCGGGGAGAGTCAGGATCGCCGGGTACGCCGTCCAGCACGACGGCGCGTGTGTAGACGGATTCGAAAGGCCGGAACTCCACGCGCGCGCCGAGCGAGGTCGTCGGAAAAATCGACGGCCCGTTCAAACCGGACTGCGCGAAGTCCGGGCCGATGCCGAACGAGCTGTTCAGGAAGAGCCCGGCTGCCGGGATCACGTCGAACTCCGCATTGAGATCGTAGAGACCGACGAGAAGCGATAACCTGTCGTCGCCGAAACGCTGCTCGAACCATGCTTCGTACAGCTTCCACGTGTCGATCGTTTCGATGTTGTCGACGCCCTGCACGTCGCCGACGTTCGCGCTCGGATTCCCGCCGTGGTTGCCGAGGCCGTAAAGAAAGACGCGCGCGTTCTTCCAGCCCAGAAGGGGCTCGAGCTCCGCGGTCAGCATCATGTCGACGTTGCCCAGCGTCTCGCCGCGGCGCCGAACACCGCCGCGCGTGTTCGCAAAGTGATCGATGGTGTAGTCGAGCTCGAACGAAAGCCCGCGCTGCTCGAGTGCGGTGCGCGCGCCGCCCCAGTCACCCGTCAGGGCCTCCTGATGCCAGAGACGCCCGAGTACGGACCGTGGGGTCTCGGCCTCGGCCGCAGCAGTACCCGCGCCGCAGAAAATCGCCGCGGCCATGGCAAGCGCCTGCGCCGTGAAGGGGAGGTGTGGCATCCGCACATTCTCACATTCGAAACGGGCCCGTTCCAGCGGAAAAACCGGGGTTCGAGAGGGGGCTCGGCCGCGTCACCGTGGAAGTCGTCGGTCATGTCTGTGATAC
>JABDJQ010000668.1 GCA_013002425.1 Gemmatimonadota bacterium | reverse complement strand
CTTCACGGTCACGAACACCGGCAACTGCGAGCTCTCTGTCGGTTACGACGTCTCAGGGAACGCCTGGGACGTACTTGAGCCGGCCCAGAAGGGTGGCGAGATCCCCCTGCTGCAGCCGGGTGAGGATTTCGAGATCTGCTTCGACCATGTCGTTCCGCAGGATGCGCTCGAAGGCGACAATGACGCCTTCTGTGTCGAGGCTTTTCCGCTCTTCAAGTCGAGCGCGGGAGGCACGGTCGGCGACTCCGCTTGTGTCACGACCACCGTCACTGATGGTCCCTGCGTTGCCGACTTCTCGCTCGAGTTCATCGGGTACACGGTTGCGACGGAGGACGACTTCAATCTGAAGGGCAGCCTCGGCGCGCCCAGTTTCGATCCGGGTGAAACCTTCGGCATGCTGTTCAGCCTGACGAACAACAGCGACGTTCCGGACTCGTACGATCTTTCGTACGACACGGAACTCGGCTGGAACGTCGAACTGCCGTTCGATCAGACGGGCAAGTTCACGGGTAAGCAGCAGATCGAAGTACTTGTCACGGTTCCGGAAGACGCGGAATGCACGGATACGGAAATCGAGCCGGTGGCGGGCCCGCAGGTGCCGGAAGGCATCGAAACGGTGACCCTCGCCGCCACGTCGCGCAACTGCGATCCGCAGGCAACGGAAATGGCGAGCGCCGATGCGGGCGTCAACGGTTTCTGTACGATGGAAATCGAATTCCAGACGAGCGACCAGATCGGCGCGCCGGGCGACACGCTCATGTACAGTTTCAATATTACGAACACCGGAAACTGCCCCGGCTTCTTCGGCGGCGAGATTTTCTCGAACTGGGACTACGTGGAACCGGTGGACGTTCCCGTCAAACTGGGTCCCGGCGAGTCGGCGAAGTACAATATCGGACACGTCGTGCCGAAGAACGCCGTCTCCGGGGACGAGGACAATCTCGAGATCTGCGTCTCCTGCTACGAAGACGACGTTATCGATCCGAGAGCCATTCTCAAGGGTGAGCCGGATGGCGATCAGGACTTCGAGTCGTGTGACGACGTGACGTCCCGTGTTTCGACCGACTGCGCGCAGGACCAGCCGGTTCTGCAGCTCGGAGGCTTCCAGACGCTGAACTACGACGGACGCTTCTGGGAAGTGCAGGTCGCGATGACCAACAACGGTCCCGGCATGGCGAAGAACATCAACGCGATGATGGACAGCGACATCGAGTGGCTGATCATCAGTGACCCGGATTGCGCTTACGGCGATCTCGGTGACGGCGCCACGAGCTTCGGACTCGACAGCTACACGTTCGATCTGCTGAACTATCCCGGCGGATCTTTCAACGTCTGGTTCGATGTTTCGTACACCGATACCTGCGGAACGCAGTACACGGTGCGGCTCGATCCCGAATTCATGGATCCGACGGCCGATACCGAAACCGGTTCCGTGCCTTCGCGCATGGTTCTTCATCAGAACGTGCCGAACCCGTTCAACCCGCTCACGAAGATCACGTTCGATCTTCCCGAGGGCGGACGGGCTCATCTCGCGATTTACAACGCGGCCGGGCAGCAGATCAAGACGCTCGTGAACGGGCATCTGCCGGCCGGCGCCCATTCCTTCGAATGGAGAGGGAAAGACAGCCGCGGCAAGGACATGCCTTCGGGTACCTACTTCTACAGCCTTTCGGCCGAGGGGCGGGACGAAACGAGGCGCATGGTCCTGATCCGCTGACATTGGAATGTGGGTTGACGGGATATTTGCGGTATGCTAAAATTATCTGGACTCATATATCGGGGGA
>JABDJQ010000824.1 GCA_013002425.1 Gemmatimonadota bacterium | reverse complement strand
TGTCGTAGCCGAGCGCGCGGATTTCCGCGCGATTCGTTTCGACGTTGTGCCGCCATGCCTGCAGTGTCGGCGGATAATGCTGCCCGATGTCGAGAACGTTTTCGATGGAAAGCGACGTGTCGAGCAGCGTCTTCTTCATCGCGCGCACCGAAAGCAGACAGCTGCCGGGGAAGACGTACTTCTGGATGAAGTCGACCGCGCGCACGTAGTAGTCGAAATGCGTGTCGTTCATCGTGATCGCCTGCAGCGCCATCCTGCCGCCGGGCGCGAGCAACCGATCGCATGCCGTGAAGTAGTCGTCCAGGTGCTCGTGACCGATCGCTTCGATCATCTCGATCGAGATCAGCCGGTCGTACTTTCCGGTGAGGTCGCGATAATCCTGCTCGACCACCTGAATCCGGCGTTCGAGTCCACGCGCGGCAATTCGTTCGCGCGCCAGGCGCGCCTGCTCGCGCGAAATCGTCGTCGTCGTCACGCGGCATCCGTATTTACCGGCCGCGTGCAGGGCCAGGCTTCCCCAGCCGGTGCCGATCTCGAGAAGCCTGTGCCCCGGCTCGAGCTGCAGCATCGCGCACAGCCTGTCGAGCTTGCGAGTCGACGCCTCGTGAAGCGGCTCGTCCGCGCGGTCGAACAGCGCGCACGAATACGTCATCGTTTCGTCCAGCATCAGCGAAAAGAAATCGTTTCCGATGTCGTAGTGCTCGCGGATGTTCCGCCTGCTTCCTGAGCGATCGTTCCGGCGCTTTCGGTGCGCCAGGCGGAGAAGCGGCGCGGCAAGACGCGCCACACCCGATTCCATCGCGAGAAGCACGTCCTGGTTGCGCAGAAAGAAACGCATCACGCCGACGAGATCCGGACTCGTCCACTCACCGCGCATGAACGATTCGGCGATGCCGAGCGGACCGCGCGCGACCGCGGAACGGTAGAAGTCGGGGGTGTGGATCGCCGCTTCGACCGCCCCGCCCTCGCGGTCGCCGAACCGCCGTTTCTCGCCGTCGTCCCACGTCTCGCGGATCTCGATCGCCCCGTGGCCCAGCATCGCCAGCCTGTCGAAGAGCAGCTTGCGGCATACGCGAGCGACGACCGTCGTGTTCGGGCGCCCGGATCGCGGAGTTACCGGAGAGGGGGAGAGGCTCATGTGACTTCCTTCTCTTTCCTGTCTTTCGGATGCGAATGGTACGGCACGCCCTTCAGCCACAGTTTGAGCGCCTGGAGATAGATGCCCGCAATCACCTTGCCCGTCATGAACGGGTAGCGGGCAAGCACCGAGGCGAGCGATCGGCCGTCGATCCGCCTGCGGTCGAGCTTCATCGTGGCGTCGAAGAACCGTTCCCCGCCGCTCGAATGATTGTTCATCTGCACCGTCAACGTGTCGGCGGGGGCGCCGAAGCGCCAGTCGTAATCGACATCCATGCTCATGAACGGCGAAACGTGAAACTCCTTCTTGAACTCCGAACGGATCGGCGCGCCGGCGCCGCTCTCCTGCCTGCGGGAAAATACGTAGCAGTGCTGTTCGCCCCACGGCGTGTTGTGCACTTCCGCCACGACGAACCGCACTTCTTCGTCCGCTTCGTCGAAGCAGTAGTAGAAGCTGACCGGGTTCATGCAGTAGCCGAAGTAGCGCAGATGCGTCAGCAGACGGATCGGACCGTCCGGACGCGTGCCCGTTCGTTCCTCCACGAGCGCACGTACCGTTTCGTCCAGCGGGCGATCGAAGGGCGGCATGTGATCGCGCCGGCGGAACCAGGCGAGCGACGGTCCCTTCGCCGACCAGAAGAGCCGCCCGCGAAACAGCGCCGGCAGTTCGTCGAGGTCGAGGTACATCATGAACAGCGTGTACGTGAAATCGTGCGGCCGCGGTTCGAACCGCCGGTGCCGGACCTTCCCTTCGTATATGGCGCTCTTCGTCACGGTCTGCACTCCCACAGCTCCGCTACCTCGCAGGCGCTTCGAACGCCGTCTTCATGAAAACCGTATCCCCAGTATGCGCCGCAGAACGAGACGTTGCGTCGCCCGATCATTTCCTGTCGCCGTTTCTGCGCCTCGACGCGCCTTTTCCCGAAAACCGGGTGACGATACTCCATTCGTCGCAGGATCGAATCCGGACGCACCTGATCTTCGTCGTTCAGTGTCACGCAGTAGGTTCTGCGGGCATCGAGGCGCTGCAGGATGTTCATATTATAGGTGACGGTCGCGGATTGAAACCGGTCGGGCGCAAGTCGGTAGTTCCAGCTCGCCCAGCACGACCGGCGGCGCGGCAGAATCGAGTCGTCGGTATGCAGCGTGATCCGATTGCGGGTCGTCGGGAACGACTCCAGGATCTCGCGCTCGGTTTCGTCCGGGTCCGCGAGCATGGCGAGGGCGCTGTCCGCGTGACAGGCGAGAACGGCATGGTCGAAGAGACCGGTGTCCTCGCTGGTCTCGATCCGGACGCGTTCGGTTTTCGCAGCTTCCCCCGCTTCACCCGCATCCCCCGTTTTACCCGGCTCGCGCACCACGCGCCGGACGCGCCGGTTCGTCACGAAGCGGGCGCCGGTACGTTCGAGCAGTCGGTCCACATAACGTTGCGATCCGCCGCGGATCACGCGCCAGGTGGGGCGTCCGCCGATGCGCAGCATGTCGTGGTTCTGAAGAAACTCGAGTACGAAGCGGGCCGAGAAGCGATCGAAGTCGTGCCGTGCGATCGACCAGAGCGCGGAGCCGAGCGGCAGAAAGTAGTAGTCGCGGAATGCCGCGGTCACGCGGGTCTCGCGAAGATAGTCTTCCACGGACAGGTCGTAGCTCATCCCGGGCAGGTCGCGCTCGACACGGTTCGCGAAACGAACGATTTCGAGGAGCATGCGATAGAACCACGGCCGGGCGAGATTCCGTTTCTGCGCGAACAGAGTGAGTAGAGAGTGGCCGTTGTACTCGAGATCCGGTTCGGGGCATTTCACGGAAAACCCCATCGTGGTCGCCATCGTTTCGACGCCCCATGTCGCGAGGAGCTTCGTGAAGAGAGGGTAGTGCCGTTCGTTGTAGACGATGAATCCGGTGTCGACGGCGACGGTATTTCCGTCTTCCTCCACCGGTACCGTGTGCACGTGTCCGCCGAGACGGTCGTCGCTCTCGAAGAGCGTCACGTCATGCTTCGGGGCGAGAAGCCATGCCGCCACGAGTCCCGAAACACCCCCGCCGACGATCGCGATTTTCACGCTTCGGTGCGCGCGCGTTCGATGTCGGCGCCGACGGGGCTCTCGGCCCGCTCTCCGTTCCCCGCCCTCCCGAGCGCCTTGACGCGCGCGGGAACCGGATTCAGTTCACGGATCAGACCGCAGAGCGCGAGCACTCTGAGACCGTAGTAAGCGAGATCGATCTCCCACCAGTAGAACCCCTGCCGCGTAGAACCGGGATAGAAATGATGGTTGTTGTGCCACCCTTCACCGAGGGTCAGAAGCGCGAGCCAGAAATTGTTTCGGCTGTCGTCGCCCGTTTTGAAACGTTGCCGGCCGAACTTGTGCGAGAGCGAATTGATCGTATAGGTGCCGTGATAGAGCGCGATTGTCGAAACGAGAAAGCCCCACACGAATACCTGCCCGGCGGTCGTTCCCCACGACGGCAGGAAACGCTCGATCAGAAAGCCGAGTCCCAGCACGAACGCGCCGAAAAGCACCGGGACGATCAGGTAGAATCTGTCGATGAACCCGAGTTCCGGATAGCGCCTGAGATCCTTGACGTAGCGTGACGGAGGATCCGCGGACTCGTTCGTCATGACCCAGCCGACATGGCTCATCCAGAACCCGAGCCGGCGCGGCGAGTGCACGTCGTGCTCGTCGTCGGAGTGGGCGTGATGGTGCCTGTGATGGGCCGCCCACCAGATCGGGCCTTTCTGCACGGCGCTCGAACCGGCGACTCCCATGACGAACTGGAACCAGCGGGACGTCTTGAATGTCTTGTGCGAGAAGTAGCGATGATAAAAGCCCGTGATCGCGAACATGCGCACCAGGTAGAAGAATACGGCGATTCCGAGCGCGGCCCATGAAAAGCCGACCCAGAAGAGAGAGACGAGCGAAACGTGCATGAGCAGAAAGGGGATGCTGCTCCCCCAGTCGACGTTCCGGTCTATGGGCAGTGGCTGGTTCGACATCGTGTTCCTGCGCGGGGTCTTTGGAATTCGGGCTTGCCTGCGGCTTGATCGTTCGTGAGTATATGTATACAGGATTTGCTGCAATTTTACAGTCGGAATCGCCTATCTCTCCTAAACTCAACGGAATGAGGCCGCCATGTACGAACTGAAGACGGAGCAGCTGATTCCGCGCCCTCTGGACGAGGTTTTCGCGTTCTTCGCCGATGCCTCGAACCTGAGCCGCCTCACGCCGCCGTGGCTCGACTTCCGGATCGTGTCCGAGACTCCGATCCGGATGGAGGAGGGCCGGCTGATCGACTACAGGCTCAAGGTGCACGGGATCCCGCTTCGCTGGCAGAGCGAGATCACGACCTGGGACCCGCCGCACCGGTTCGTGGACGAGCAGCGTAAGGGCCCCTACAAGGTCTGGCACCATACGCACCGCTTCGAAGAGGCCGGAAACGGGACGCGCGTGATCGACGAGGTCCGCTACGACGTTCCCGGAGGCGCCCTCATTCACAAGC
>JABDJQ010000649.1 GCA_013002425.1 Gemmatimonadota bacterium | reverse complement strand
CCTCATGAATCGCGCGGAGCCGGTCCGCCAGAAGCGCGGCCTCCCGATACCTCGCCTCCTTCACGTCCTCGTCTCGCACGGAAAGATACTCGATCCGCGGGTCGACAGCGGGCCGCACTTCGTTTCCGGCCGCCAGAGCTTCGTACGGAACACCGAGCGCTTCGTTTCCGCTCCATACGGTCGCGAAGAACCCATTCACGAATGAAATGATTTCCGGACGGCTTCGAAAGTTTTCGCTCAGCGTAAGCGCAATCGAATTCTTCTCCGCGAATTCGCGGCCGAGCGAAAGGTAAGCCTGAATGTCCGCGTCACGAAAATGATAGATCGACTGCTTCGGATCGCCGACCGCGAAAAAACGCCCGTCGTTCCAGAGAAGGCGCATCAGCGAGAGCTGCAGCCCGTTCGTGTCCTGACATTCGTCGAGCAGAAGGTAGCGATACCGCCGCTTCGTCTCTCGCGCCACCTTCTCGATTTCGAGCAGGCGGACCGCGAGTTCTTCGAGGTCGATAAAATCGAGCGCACTGCGGTCGCGCTTGCGCGCGAAAAACGTTTCGTCGAGCTCACGCACGAATTCGCCGAGCAGTTCACGAATGCTCTGATGCCGCGACTCGAATCCGATTCCCTCGAGCGCGTCGATCCACTCGGCCGTTTCGTCGATGAACTCCTTCACGCTCTTCGCGACCGTCCCCTTGATGCGGCCGCGTACCTCCGCCAGCAGCGCCCATCGCTCCGCCTCGGCCAGATCACGGGCGCCGCCGAGCCGCGCGATCTCCTGCAGCTTCTCCATCGTCTTCGCGGGAGTGCCCCGCATCTTGCCTGCGGCGCGTCCGGCATTCGCGTGAACCGCGGCCCACAGAGCCTCCGCCATCCCCCCCAGTTCCGGCGTCGTGAAATCGACCTCGTCCAGATCCGCGCCCGCCGTATGGATCTTGCGAAGGAGCGACCAGAAAACGCTTCCGTCGATTCCCCCGGGATGGGCCGGTCCGATCGTAAGCGGCAGCGCGCCGAAGAGCGCCATCGCGTCTTCGCGCCGCTCGCGCCACCATCGATCGAGGACTTCGGCCCACACTTCCGCTTCCCACTCGGCCGATTCGACCGGGTCGAGAATGCGAAACTGAGGATCGACTCCGACCGCGTCGCCGTACTCCTGAATGAGACGCATGCAGAACGCGTCGATCGTCGTGATCGCGGCCTCCGGAACCGCGCGGAGAGAATCACGCGCACCGATTGCGGCCAGACGCGAACCGATGCGAACGCGCATCTCTTCCGCGGCCTTCTCCGTGAACGTGATCGCCAGAATGCGATGAAGCGGTATTCCCTTCTCGAGGTGGAGAAACAGAATGCGTTCGGTCAGTACGCGCGTTTTTCCCGATCCCGCGCCCGCCGTAAGCCATACGTTTCGATAGCCCGCGTAAGCGGCGTCGGACTGCGTGCCGGTGAGTTCGATCGCGCTCACGATTTCGACTCCCGCGCGGCGAGTACGACACGGCAGATGTCGCGATACGCGCAAGACACGCGCGCGCACACGTTGTCGTCTTCCGGGTCGACCGGAAAAGCGCCGCTTCTGATCTTCTTCACGACGTCGCGCCCGCGCTTGACGGCCGTGCCCGCGGTCTTTTTCCATTCGTCTTCCGTCATCGAAACCGTGGTATTCCAGTCGTTCCGCACTTTACGTTTCGCGACCATCTCCTTCTTGACGAAACCGATCCGCTTCCCTTTGCGCGCGTCGAGCAGAAACGCGCCCACCGGCTCGAGGCCGGTCAGGGTTTTGGCGGCGTGCAGATAGAGCGGAAGAGCCAGCTGGCGTCCGGAACGCACCTGAAACTGGAACGCGCGTGTGGCCGGCAGGCTTCGCTTGTAGTCGATCACGAGAATGGAATCGCCGTTCCGGTCGATGCGGTCGATTCGCCCGGAGAGCGTGGACTCCTTGTCCAGCGCGACCTCCACCTTCACGCGCGAGCCGAAGCGGCGCTCGAGCGATTCCGCGGTCCATCCGTAGCGGCTTCTGATCGATTCGTCTTCCCGGATCAGCGCGCGCAATCCCTCGCGCAGATTCTGCTCGGCCAGCGCGTGTCCGATACGCCCCGGATACTCGCCGCGCTCCTCCTCGAAAACGCGCGGAAAGACTTCGTCGAAGTCGCCGCCTCCCAGCACCTCTTCGAGCGTCTTGTGAATGACGTTCCCTTCGACACTCGGCGGAAAAGCGAACTCCACTTCCGGATCGGGCTCACCCAGGCGAAACACGTGGCGCGAACCGTAGCGATACGGGCACAGCTGATAATCCTCGAGCTCCGAGATCGAGAACTCGGTCTTCGAGTCGGCCCAGACCTGGAAGAGCGGGTGGTCTCCGAGGTGAACCGGACGGCGGAAATCGATCGGGGCATCGGGGACGCCGGGCCCGAATTCGGCAAGCAGCGTGGCCGCCGTCTTCGCTTCCGCGTCAACGCGGCCGGCCGGCGCCACGTGGGCCGCGAGGAACACCGGGAGGTCTTCGCGCATCACGATCGAGTCGAGCGTATGATAGCGCTCGATGACGCCGTGTTCCCTGTACCCGTTTTCGCCGAGCTCCGTCCGGAACTCGCTGCGGAACGGCGACTCGCCGCGCTCCCGGCCGTCCACGCCGAATGAAGAAAAGGAGAAGTACACGCGATCGCTCCCGCGGCTCGCGGCGCGCCGAAAGAGGAAGCGCTCTTCGGCCTGATGTCCGGCGCGATCGCGTACGCGAAACTGCCCCGTATCGTTCAGTACTTCACGGTCGGCTTCGTTCCAGATCGTGCCGGCGCGAAACGATCGCGGCACGGCGTCGCCGTCGAGGCCGGCGAGAAACGCGAAACGGGCCGCGACGTTCTGCCCGTGTCGCATGTCGTCCACGAGGATCGCTTCGGTTCCGCCGGTCGTGAACGACACGAGCGCGCGCCGGATCTCCTGCTCGAGAACCGGAAGAAGCCGCGGACCGCTCCACGCCCCGACGTTCTCGAGTTCACGCGCCATCGCTTCCATGCGGGCGAGAAGATCGGCCGCCCGCTCGACGCCGGGACGCACTCCGCGCGCCGCGAGTTCGCTTTCGGCTCTGCTTTCCGATGGCGCGTCGTCGAGCAGTTCCTCCCACCACTCGCGCACGCGTTTCAGAAACGCGGCCCCGCGCGCACCGAGTGTCTCCGCTCGAAACGCGAGAAGGGGGGCCACGCGCTCCGAATAGAAGCCGGGATCGATCCCCTGCAGTTCCTCCACCCGCTCCCTGCCGGTCTCGAGCGACTCGCTGCGCCACGCTCCGAGCGCGCGATCCGCCGCGTCGGGATCGGCCGCGAACATACGGTTCTTCAGAATGCTCTCCCAGTCGGAAATCGGAAGCACAGGCTGCAGCAGGTGGATCAGTTCGAGCAGCGCGCGCCCCGCGGCCGTGCGGACGAGCGGCACCTGAAAACGCCCGCGGAACGGCGTGCCCCACCGGGCGGCGATCGACTCCATCGCTTCGCGGTACGGGCCGACATTGCGGAACAGAATCAGGAAATCGTCGTAGGCCGCGTCGTCGCGCACGCGAATCCGCTCGATCTCCTTGACGATGCGCTCGAGTTCCTCTTCGCGCGTCGCGCCGCCGAGAAAGTGATAAGAGGGAACGTTGCCGGGCGCTGCGAAGTCGACCTGTTCGAATCGAAAGCGTTCCGCGAGCAGCGAGTTCGTTTCCTCCGCGATCTCGGCGCTCCACGCCTCCTCTCCCTCGATTGACGGCAGAGTGATCCGGAGTTCGGGCGCCCTCGCAGCCAGAGCGGCGAGGAACTCCATGCGGCCGGGCGAGAACTGATGGAAACCGTCGACGAGAATCGTTTCGATCGCGGGCGGCGTGAGATCTCCGGTTTCCATCGCCGCCGCCGCTTCCCACGGCAGCCCGCTCCTGCGATACTTGCCGCGCCCTTTCAGTTGCGCGCGGTGCGAGGAAAGAAGACGCGCGAGCTGTTCGAGCTTCTTCGATCGGCGCGGGAGGTCTTCGAGATACGCGAGGAGCTCGGACGGCTCGATCCCCGCTTCCGTCGTCTCTTCCATCCACTGAAAGAGCGCGCCGCGATAGCCCGGGAATCCGACGGAACGCGACACGACCTCGGGCAGGTCATCCGCCCTGTCGAGAAGAATCAACGCCTCTTCTTCCGAGGAGATGAAATCCGTTTCCGTGAGGCCGAGCAGACGGGAAGCGAAGCTTTCGAACGTGGTGATCGCCCCGTCGGGGAATCCGCGGCGGGCGGGGTCGCATTCGCGGTAAGCAGAGACGCGAAACCGGTCGGCGGCTGCGCGGTCGGGAGTCAATACGAGTACGCGATCGGGGGTCGCCGGATCGACGCGGGCGAGGAAGCGCCGCACGAGGGCGCGCGTTTTACCGGAGCCTGCCGGACCGACCAGCAGTTTCCGTGTCTCTTTCACTTAGTTCTCCGGATCGAGAAACGATTCGCCCTTGAAGTATCGCTGAAAGACAGCGCCCGCGAGCGAAGGATCCGTAAACGCGCTCTTCGCGTTGATATCGGCTGCCAGCGCGCCGCGCGCGTTGGCGATCTTCGCGTCGAGGTTGTCGAGATGATGCACGAAGAGCGCCTCGAGGCTGGCAGGCTCGACGGGCGCTCCGTACTCACGGCTGCCGTGGTGCGAAAGCACGCAGTGCAGAATGTGAACGCGGAGAGCGCGCGGGAAATCGGGAATCGCGTCCATGGCGCGTTCGACTCGCCTCGCGCCGAGGTAGACGTGCCCGACCATGGTTCCCTCCACCGTATATTCGTCGCCGGCCTTCTCGCCGAGTTCCTCGGTCTTGCCGCTGTCGTGAAAAAGGATCGAGGCGACGACCACATCGCGGTCGATCTCCGGATACGCGGGCAGCAGCCTGTCGGCCGCGGCGATCAGCGAAAGCGTATGCTCGACGAGACCGCTGCGATATGCGTGGTGAAGACGCGTGGCGGCGGGCGCCACGAGAAAGCGCCGATAGAACGCTTCGTCACCGAAAACCGCGCCCGCGAGTTTACGAACGAAGTCGTTCTCGAGCGAACCGATCACGTCGGCGAGCTCCCGCTCCATGTCCTCGAGCGGCCTCTCGCTCGCACGTTCGAAGAGGCGGTCGTCCACTTCGTCTTCCGTGCTTCGACGCAGGCGCTTCACGATCAGCTGCAGCTTGCCGTTGAAGACGTCGACGATGCCGTCGACGCGGATGACGTCGCCCGCGTCGAACGCGTCGTTGTAGGTCGCCACGACATCGTTGACACTGCCGTTCTGTCCGAAGAGTTTCGCATTGATCTGGCCCGTGCGGTCGACGAGGTCGAAATCGAGATACTGATCGCCCTTCCGCGAGGTCTTGACCACCTTGCGCACGACTCGATAGTGCTCGAGTACCTGGTCGCCTTCCGCGAGCGATTGAATGAACTGTCCGCGATGAATCTGGGGTGCTGTAGTCATAGTGGAAGGAGTATAGTCGCCCGCCGTCAGGGGGGTCAACCGATGGCCGGGGAAGGACGGTCGCGCGGCGGTTGAATCTTCGCGGGGAGCCCGTTACGCTGTTCGACATCATGAGCAGAAAACGATCCATACTCGCGGTGTTCGCGCATCCGGACGACGAGGCATACGGGCCGGGCGGGACGCTCGCTCACTATGCGATGAAGGGCGACGCCGTCCATCTGCTCACGTTCACGCGGGGCGAAGCGGGCTCGCTCGGCGTTTCGAAGGACCTCGCACCGGACGAACTGGCGCGGCTGCGCACGATCGAACTGCAAGCGGCGAGCGACGCGCTCGGCCTCAGCTCGCACGAGATCGTGGGATGGCCCGACAGCGGCCTGGCCTCGATGCCGTTCGAAGAGGGCGTGGCGATTGTCGGCGAAGCGCTTCGCCGGCACGAACCGGACGTGCTCATCACGTTTCATCGCGAGGGCGTCAGCCGCCATCCCGATCACACCACAGTATACGGCTGGGTCGTGGAAGCGTTCGCAAGAACGGACGTCGAGCCGGTCGCGAGGGTGTACGGCTGGGGCATTCTGGAAGAACTGTGCAAGCCGCAGCGGCCGGAACGCGACATGGCGAGCATCCCCGCAGATGAAATCGCGGCCCGCATTCCGCTCAGCGACGAGGCGTATCGGCGCAAGGTCGAATCGATCCACTCCCATGTCACGCAGATCACGTTCTTCGACCGGCTCAAGGAGTGGTTCGGAGATTATCGCGCCGTGAACGACGCGGAGTACTTCGAGCTGGCCGCGTCGCGCGTGCCGCAGCCGGAGCCTGTGGTGGACGATCTCTTCTCGGGCCTACCCGTCTGATCCGAGCAGCCGCTCCGGAATGAACCGAAACTCGTCGTACTTCTTCCGGCCGCCCGTTCGCAGCAGATAGTCTTCGAACGCGCTCATCACCGCTTTGTCCGCGTCGAACTGCGCGATCATGCGGCTCAGCACCTCCCCCTCTTTCTCCTTGTTGCCGCGATCGTGATAGTAGCGCGCGAGGAGCAGGTAGGCGCCGATATGATTCGGCGTCGAATTGATGATGACGGCGAGATCTCTTTCCACGTCTTTCTGCAGATCGACTTCGTAGAAGTTGTCCTGCGCGGCCGAAAAGAGAGAGCTCGCGCGCACGCGATAAAACGGCGCCTCCACGTCACGCTCGAAATCCTTTCGCGACATCGTGCCGAGGCGCGTCTGCGTTTCCGCCTCGAGCAGCCGGGCGCGACGGTTCAGCGGATTTCGCCCGATCGTCGCCCTGGCGTATTCGAGCGCCTGCTCGTAGTCGCCGAGCGTGTAGTAAGCGACAGCGATGTTGTATGTGATGTTCCCCGCCATGTCCTGGTGTCTGTCACGTTCCCGGGCGGCAAGCAGGTCGGCGAGTCCTTCGTTCGGACGCCCCATTTGCAGGCGCGCCTGACCGCGGACCATGTAGGGCCAGTAAAAATCCATCCCGCCCGCGATCAGTCGATCCGCGTACGCTTCTGCGGCGGGGTAGCGCTCGGCGAGCAGATACTCCTCTCCGAGCAGACGCTGTGGGGTCAGGTTATCGGGACTTTGCGCGGCGGCCTGCTTCAGGAGCGCGATCGAACGATCGAAGTCGCGGTCCTGCGTGCGCACGAACCAGGCGTACGTGATCAGGTTATCCGTCGACATTTCCCGTTCATACGCGGTGCGCGCATACCGGTAGCCGCCGAGAGGGTACGGCGCGCCTCGATACTCCTGCGCGACGGTGCGAAAGAACCTCGTAATCTCCTGCTCCGTCGCCCCATCGAAATCCATCAGATCGCGGCCGTCCGTGTGCAGCGCGCGCAGCCGGTCGTCGATCGAGTCTCCATCGAGATCGAGGATGGCGGCGGAAGCCGCCCACTCGACGCGCGGCCGGCGATCCGTGTTGAGCGCGCCCTCGCCGGCGAACGTGTTCGCCGTGCCCGTGTCGAGGCGAAGGAGCGTGAGCAGGCGGGGAACGCCCCCCAGATTGAGCGCCCTCAAACGAGGCGATACCGCGGCTTCCTCCCACGTTTCTTTCGCGGTCCGGAACGGAATCCGTAAGTCTTCCGAGGAACCGATCAGAATGAGTCCCTGGTTGTTCGAAGGACGAAATCCGACGACATGAGGAAAGACGGCGGCGAAAGTGCGCACCTGCAGCTGCAACGTCTCGAGCGGAAGTCCGGAGAGCGGAAGCCAGTGCACGTAGACTCCGCCTTCGCGCAGACTGTTTGCCGCCGACTCGAAAAACTCGTGCGTACCGAGGTGAGCCGTACGTCGATCCCACGGGGCGATCGGGGTCGTCACGATCAGATCGTAGGCCTTTCCCGCGCGCGAAACGAACGGGCGCGGGTCGCCGTCATGCAGCGTGATCCGTTCATCGTTCCAGTACTCGGCGTTGGTCGCGCCGAAGCTGCGCGAAGCAGCCACGATCGACGGCTCCGGTTCCACCACGTCGATCTTCTGCGGCCCCCGTTCGCCGAACGCGCTCGGAATGACGCCGGTGCCGAGGCCGAGCACCAGCGCTTTCTCCCACTCCGTACGAAACAGAAGCGGTATGCGCGCCATGAGCATCTCGACCGTCGGCGTCCACTGGTCGTTGCAGCGGATCGCGCCGTCGAGTCGAAGCTGCCGGCCGCTCGGGTACGCGATCGCGCTCGATGTCCAGAGCCGCCCCTCTTCATAGAACGTCGGAATCGTGACATGCTCGACCTCGAACGCCGCCCGGGTCTGGTTCGCGTAGACCGACGCGTAGCGGTAGGGGGCCGTCGCATAGAGAGAACCGAGCCAGCTCGGCGCGCTCGGAAATACGAAGAAGATCGCACCCGCTGCCGCGGCCACGCCCCCGATCTTCCAGAGCAGGCCCGGCGCGCGAAGCCAGAAGAGCACGCCGCCGAACAGCACGAGTTGCGTACCGAGAAGCACCGTTCCTTTCACGCCCCCGCCCGAGAAAACCGGACCTGCGACGAGGGCGCCCGCGGCCAGCCCGATGAAGAGCGATCGCAGCCCCGCGGGGCGCCTGATGACGCCGGCGGACAAGCCGAGAAAGAGAGACCACGGAGCGGCGACGAGCAGCGCGAACAGAATGTTCTCCTGCCAGTTCTGTTGATAAGGCGCGAGCGAGTCGGCCAGCTGCCGGATGTGAAACCAGGGGAGTTCGCCGTGTCGCGTGTAGAGCACCCAGGCGCCCGCCGCGGCGAGTATCAGCGCGGCGCCGGCGCCGGCCCTTACGTGGCGAAACCGCCGGAACGCAAGCGCGGCGCCTGCCCCGAAGGCGATCGCGAGCGCGCCGTGAAACGCGAACTGCACGGAGAGCGTTCCCCCCGCCGTGAGATCCCCCACCCGTCCCCAGGCCACGCCCAGAAGGGACGCCCCGGCTCCTGCCAGGAGCAGCGCGATACGGCCCGATCCCGGTTCGCGGCGTACTGCCGGACCATCGGCACCGGCTTCGCCGGCCGCCCTTTCCGCGCCGCGGCCGCCCGGAAGAAAGAGCGCCATCAGAAGTGCGCCCGCAAGCAGGCATCCGGCCGTGCCGATCGCGCCGATCACCGGCGCGGCTGCCATCATGCCGAGGCCGGCACCGATACTCGTGCCCGGCAGGTAGCCGTGCACCGAGCGCCCGATCATCGCGCCCGCCCCCGCGAGAGCGAACAGCGAAACCGCGATTCCGAAGAACCCCCATCCACCCGTCGCGTACACGATGGCAGCCGCGATCAACGATCCGAAGATCGGGGCGAGACGACCGGTTTCGCGGCGCTTCTTTCCGCTGATTCCGAACGCGAGTCCGAGCGCGGTTGCCGCGAAAAACCAGATCGCGGGCTCGGTATCCGAGCCGAAAGAGGCCCTGACGATGAGCCCGAGACCGGCCCACCAGAGGGCCGCCGCCGCACCGAATCCGATGCTCTTTCCGTGACCGTTCTTCAAGGGAATCTCCTTGCCTCCCTGCACGTCCGACCGTACCATTCCTGTTCGCAGTGGGCTTATTCTAGCAGAGCAATCTTATGATGAACAACCGTAGCAGGATTCTAATCGACGATTCCGTCAGGAGTTACAAGCTCTTGCGTATACAGGATATTCTCGTGCCCGAAGCGACTCTCCGGAAGCCCGGCGTGCGGGCCAGGGAAGTGCTTCTCCGCGAACTCGTCGACAGGCTCGCGAAGGCGGGACGCGTGCTCGACCGCGATCGCGTGTACGACGACCTCCTGATTCGCGAGTCGGAGCAGGGGACCGGTCTCGGCCACGGTGTCGCCATTCCGCATTGCCGCTCCGAAGGCGTGGACGAACTCTCCGCCGCGTTCGCGCTCTGTCCGGAAGGCGTCGCGTTCGAATCGGTAGACGGAAAGCCGTGCCGGTTCGTCGTCGTACTTCTCTCCCCTCTCAAGGCCGACATGTCGCACGTGCAGGCGCTCGCGCGCGTAGCGCGACTGCTCCGCCGGGACGAAGTACAGCAGGAGCTCCTCGCGGCCGCGTCAGTCGACGATCTGAACCGTATTCTGCTGAGCCACGACGAGTGAGCCGCTTCAACAAAAACGATCCGTACTTCCGAAAAGCAAAACGCGAAGGTTTCGCCGCCCGGTCGATCTACAAACTCGAAGAGATCGACGCGCGCCTCAATATCCTGCGCAAGGGAAACGCGGTTCTCGATCTCGGCTGCGCGCCGGGGTCGTGGCTCCAGTACGCCGCGCGCAAAGTCGGGCCGAACGGCGTCGTGGTCGGCGTCGATCTGACGGCGGTCAAGATCAAGCTCCCGGCTCACGCGCACGCCCTGCAGCAGGACATGTACGAACTCGATCTCGAGGCGCTTCGTGAATACGCCCCCCGCTTTGACGTCATCCTCTCCGACGCCGCGCCCAAGACGACGGGGATTCCGTTCGCGGATCAGGCGCGTTCGATCGAACTCGTTCGCCATTCGCTCCACATCTGCTCGAAGCTGCTCAAGCGGAACGGCCGCTGGGTGGCGAAAGTGTTTCAGGGCGAGGATCTGCCGGCGCTTCAAACGGAGGCGCGCGCGCGGTTCTCCGCCGTCAAGATGCAGAAGCCGAAGAGTTCGCGCGACCACAGCGTGGAGGTGTTTCTGGTCGGTACGGGGTATCGCCCTGAAGACCGGGATCAAGCCCGGGACGAGAGCGACGACACTAAGGCTGAATGAGTACGGTGCGGAGGTACCAGTCGAACCAGATATTGCCGTAGAGCAGGGCGAGAAAACCGATCGGCGCGAGAAAGACCCCGAACGGAAACGCGTAGCCGCCCCCTTTGCGCGACACGAGCAGCAGCAGAATGCCGAACACGCCCCCCGCGAGCGACGAGAGAAACAGCACGAGGAAGATCACCTTCCATCCCAGAAACGCGCCCATCATCGCCGCGAGCTTGACGTCCCCCCCGCCCATTCCTTCGCGCTTCCGCAC
>JABDJQ010000631.1 GCA_013002425.1 Gemmatimonadota bacterium | reverse complement strand
CTGCGGCAGTCCCGTGTCTTCGAGCGTAGGTTCGGGGATCACTTTCACGAGTGAAGTCAGCATTTCGAGAGGATCGCGTATCAGAAACGCGTTCCGTACGCTGCCGATCCAGTCGATGTCGTCGCCGGGCAGAATGTGGTGCGCCATATGCTTCTGATAGAAGATCGCGCGCTCGCCGGGCACCGGCCCCAGGAGCATGGCCACAATCTTCGCGTAGTCGGTTTCGTGCTGCGCGATCACTTCGTCGCGCCCCGGGTGATCCTTGCCCGTCGTCTTCAGGTAGTGTGCGTAAAACGGCTCGTCCCAGACGAACGTATCGGCGCGCGATCCCCACGACCGCATCAAGGCCGTCGAAATATTACGGGGTCCGGACCACATGGCGATGCGAACAGGAGTTTCCATCAGATTAACCTCGCCAGGAACATCGACGCGAAAGTGAGTACGAGGAAGAAGCCGCACATGTCCGTGATCGTCGTCAGGATCGGGCCGGACGCGAGTGCGGGGTCGAGTTTGAAGCCCTTCAGAATCAGCGGAACCGCGCCCCCGATCGAAACGGCCAGCAGTGTGTTGAGCGCGAGCGCGCCGCCCACCACGACGCCCAGGAACGCGTTCCCCTTCCATAGGTAGGCCACGAGCCCGATCAGAAGTCCGAGCACGATGCCGTTGATAATGCCGACGCTCGCCTCTTTGCCCAGGACGCGCAGCAGGTCGCGCGGCCGCGCGACGCCGAGCGTCAGTTCGCGCATGCTGACCGCGACCGCCTGATTTCCCGAGCAGCCGCTCATGTCGGAGATGATCGGTAGAAAAACCGCGAGCGCGATGACCGCCTGGAGCGTGTCCTGGTGAAACGCGATGACGCTGGCTGCGAGCACGTTCAACACGATGTTGATGCTGAGCCACGCGAGGCGCCGCGTGGAGCGCGTGCGGAGCGGCATGGTACGGATTTCTTCGCCGCCGACGATCCCGAGCGAGGCGCGATACTGTTCGTCCGCGTCTTCGCGCAGCGCGTGTTCGATGTCCGATCGCTCGATCACCCCCACGAGGCGATTCAGGGGATCCACGACCGGCAGCCCGATGTACGAGTTGTCGCGGAAGAGCGCGACGAGTTCGTCCATCGGCATCAGATCGTGCACCCTGATCGGGTCGGCGATCATGAGTTCCGCGAGCGTTTTGTCGCGTCGCGCCAGCAGCAGGCTCCGCATGCGCAGGACGCCGACGAGGGCGCCGTCCTCTTCGACTACATATGAGTACTGAATGTTGAACCGCTCGTAATGTTGCGCGTGCTTTTCGAGATCGCGCAGCACGTCGGCCACGGTCATCTGCTTCGCGAACGCCAGAAACTCCGTCGCCATGAGTCCGCCCGCGACCGACTCGTCGTACGCGGAAAGATTGCGAATGCTCGCCGCGTCCTCGGGCGTGAGTTCGTCGAGAATCGCATCCGCGTCCTCCTGGTCGAGCTCGTTCAGCAGATCCGCCTGCTCGTCGCTCGGGAACTCTTCGAGAATGCGCGCGGCCTTTTCCGGCTCGAGCCCCTCCATCGCGTCGACGGCCTGGACGTCCGGAATCTGCTCGATGACCTCGGCCGCGTCTTCCGGATCGAGAAGCGCAAGCAGCGTCTCGCGCTCGTCGTCCGTCAGGCGCGAAAGCGCGCGCACGGCCTCGAGACGGTCCGCACCCTCGATACACGCCTTGCAGCGCGCGCCGTCGCCCGCCGCGATCTCTTCGGAAAGCGAGCGGATCGGGATATCGGGTGTCGCCGGCGTTTCCATCGGTTCCCTGTTACCTCTTTTCGAACTGGACGAAGTAGTTCTCTTCGAAGCCCGGCATCGCGACCTCACCCGTGAAGGCGAACCCCGCCGCTTCGATCTCGCTCACGAACGTTTCCTGCCCCGCGCGCGTGTGCTCCATGATCCACTCTCTCGACTCGCCCTCGATCCGTTTGAAGTCGATGACGGCCAGCCGCCCGCCCGTATCGAGCGCGCTGTGGATCGACGCCAGCATCGCCGCGTGATCGTCGAAATGATGATAGGTGTCGCACAGAAACACAAGGTCAACCGACGCCGGAGCGAGCGTGGCCGACGTGAATCGTGAAAGGACCGCCGTTACGTTTTCGAGCCCCAGCGAATCCGCCTTGTCGCGAATGTGCGTGATGAAGCCCGGCGAGATATCCACCGCGTAGACGTGGCCTTCTTCCCCGACCGAGCGCGCAAAGAGCCCCGTGAAGAGCCCGGTCCCCGCGCCCACGTCCGCGACACGCATCCCCGGCTCGATCGCCAGGGCCTCCACGATCGCCAGGCGCTCGCGAAAGACCTCGCGGCTCTCGCCCTCCCAGCGGTCCGCCCACGCCTGCACGTCCATGTCGGGGTTCAGGAACTTCGCGTTCATGTTCTCGTGCGAGTGTTTGCTGTCCTTCGCGTGCTCGGCGTGGTCGGTGTGGTCCGCGTGCTCCGGGTGCTGCCCGCGGGCAATCTGCGGCACCGTGAGCATCAGCAGGAGCGCGCCCGAAAGGCACACGCCCGCCTGAATAAGCTGCTTTCTGTTCTTCATTGGCATCTCCGTTTGGCTGATTCGATGCCGTCAGTATACATGCCGCCCGCCCGTTCGGCGCGAGATCCGGCACCGCCTCCTGGTCCCGTGCTATGCTGAGGTCTGAGCACCATGACCTGCTGCGGACCCGCGCGAGGTTTGCATGAACCGACCACTCACGATCAGACATCGACGCCACGTTCGGCCCGAGGACCGCGACCCAAACCTCGTCCTGGTCGCAGGTGAAGGAGCTGTTCCGATGATTGCGAGGTCTCCGACATTCGTCCTGCTCACCTTTCTGCTATTCGCCGCGTCCGTGTGGGGAGACGGCGCCTATGTCGAGCTCGATATTGATGGGGTGATCGGCAATGGCCCCGACCACGCCGCACTGCAGGTTGGCGATACGGTAACGGTCGAAGCATGGACTTTTCCGGCGATCGATTCGGAAGGCTTCTATTCAATTACTTTAGCCCTTGAGAGCTTCCAAGCGTCGCTTCTTTCCTGGACATACGACCTCACAACGCTTGCCGCCTGGACTATGGCGCCCGCTGAGAGTCTCAGCGTGCATCGATGGAAGTTTCAGGCTACCAACTTCACCTTCGGTGGCTGCTTTCCGACTCCGCCCTATCGGTTCGGCGCTGCAGTATACCTGTATCAAGGACCGGGCGCAGGTCGTGTCGAGGTTGTCGAGCCAAGTGGATACTTCAGCTGCGAGGACACGACCAGTTTCTTCACGAACAACATCGACGCCACGTTCGGCCCGACCACCGCGACCGAATACTCCTCCTGGTCGCGGGTGAAGGAGCTGTTCCGATGAGAATGTGGCGTGCCACGAGCTTCCTGGTCTTGATGATGCTCGTTTCCGGATCAGTCGTTTGGGCTGATGGAGGGCACGCCATCGAGCTCGATCTGAATCAGACCTTCGGGGACGGTCCCGATCACGGTCTTGCTCAGGTTGGAGATACGGTCGAGGTCTGGTGCTGGGTTACGCATGATCCGACGTGCAGCCCTTTGGCGCAGGCCCGATTCTCAATCCATTCCAAACGCGCAGACTTCTTGAGCTACAATCCAGCGACCTGTTACACGACGGCTTGGGAGCCATCAGCGCCCAATACCTGGACTTTCACTGCCACAGTGTTTTGCTTCATTACATTCTCGCCCCCGTGGCTTCACGGCATCGCTTCCTATCAGTACACGGGCCCGGGGG
>JABDJQ010000614.1 GCA_013002425.1 Gemmatimonadota bacterium | reverse complement strand
GTGCGGGATCGCGTGTCCGCGTGGGTCGAGCCGGGAAGCATGCGATCGGTCCGCTTCGAGAAGGAACTGCGCGAAGGAAACTACGATAAGGACGAGTCCGTGGACTTCGACTGGGAGCGCCGCCTCGCTATCTACGGCGATGGAACCGAGGTGCCGATCGCGGACGGCATCCACGACGTTCTATCGGTCTTCTACTACGTGCGCACGCTTCGCATGCCGCTCGGGGGCAGGATTCCGATCACGTACCATTCGAGCAAGAAGAACTGGCCGGTGCACGTCGACGTGCATCGCGTCGAGAAGATCAAGACGCCGGCCGGCGAGTTCCGGTGCATCAAGATCGAACCGCATCTCGAGAGCGTGGGCGTTTTCAATCAGAAGGGGAGACTCTCGGTCTGGATTACGGCGGACGAAAGAAGAATGCCGGTGAAACTCGAGAGCAAAGTCATTTTCGGGGCGTTCGAGGCCGTGCTGACGGACTACACGACCGGCTGATCGTGCGCTGCTAAACCGGCTGATCGTGCGCTAATCTTCCGCGGGCGTGTCCTTTTCGCGGCGGGCGTTGGCGAGACGGTCGTCGTACCAGGACGCGAAGAACTTCGCCCACGACGGGCGGCGGCGAATCGCTTCCCACCACTCCGCATTCTCCCTGTACCACGCGACCGTTCTGTCGATTCCGCCTTCGAACGAAACCGCCGGCTTCCATCCGAGTTCGCTCTCGATCTTCGCGGGGTCGATCGCGTAGCGCCAGTCATGGCCCGGGCGATCCTTCACGAAGCGAATCAGATCCTGCGAGCGATCGAGGCGCATCAGAATTTCGCGAACGATTTCGAGATTCGGTCGCTCCGCGCGCGATCCGATATTATAGATTTCTCCGACCGTTCCCTTCTCGAGCACGGCGTGAATCGCCGCGCAGTGATCTTCCACGTAGATCCAGTCGCGCACGTTCGAACCGTCGCCGTAAACGGGCAGCGTCTTCTCTTCGAGCGCCCGGATCGTCATGAGCGGAATGAGCTTCTCGGGAAACTGGAAAGGTCCGTAGTTGTTGCAGCAACGCGTCACCATGGCGGGAACGCCATGCGTCTCGACATAGGAACGAACGAAGAGGTCCGCGGCGGCTTTGCTCGCGGCGTACGGGCTGTTCGGCCGGATCGGGCTCGTTTCGGAGAACGCGCCGGTCTCTCCGAGAGAACCGTATACTTCATCGGTCGAGATCTGCACGAACCGCGACGGTTTGTGAACGCGGGCGGCTTCGAGAAGAACGAGCGTGCCCTCGACATTCGTCCTGTAGAACGAAGAAGCGTCCAGAATGCTCCGGTCCACGTGCGACTCGGCCGCGAAGTGAACGACGGAGTCGCATCCGCGCATGACCGCATCGACCGCTTCCGCGTCGGCGACGTCACCCTTCACGAACCGGTAGCGGGGATCGCGCTCGATATCCCGCAGGTTCTCTTCGTTCGCCACGTCGGTCAGTTTGTCGAAGTTCACGACCTGCGCATCAGGACGGTTCGCGAGCACCCAGTGTATGTAGTTCGAACCGATGAACCCGGCGCCGCCTGTCACGAGTAGCTTCACGACATCTTCTTCTTCGCCACGAGTTCGTTCGCGCGGTAGAGCGAGGGAAATGTTCCGGCATCCGTCCACCATCCCTCGAGTTCGTTCCAGGTGAGTTCGCCGCGGTCGATGTACGCGTTGTTCACGTCGGTGATTTCGAGTTCGCCGCGGTCGGACGGCCGGAGCGTCTTGATGATCTCGAATACGCGCGCGTCGTAGAGATAGACGCCGGTCACCGCGTAGTGTGAGACAGGCTTTTTCGGCTTCTCGACGATGCGAACCACCCGGTCGCCTTCGAGTTCGGCCACTCCGAAACGTTCGGGATCGCTCACTTCCTTCAGCAGGATCTTCGCGCCGCGTTTCTGCTTCGCGAAGTCCTCGACGGCCCCGCGGATGCTCGACTCGATGATGTTGTCGCCGAGAATGACGCAGACCGGATCGCCGGCCGCGAAGTACGCGGCCAGGCCGAGCGCTTCGGCGATCCCGCCTTCGCCTTCCTGATACGTGTAGTTCAGGTGCTCGAGGCCGAATTCCTTGCCGTTTCCGAGCAGCGTCAGAAAGTCCCCGGAATCGTTCCCGCCCGTCACGATCAGAATGTCCGTGATGCCCGCTTCGACGAGCGTTTGAATCGGGTAGTAGATCATCGGCTTGTCGTAAACGGGAAGCAGGTGCTTGTTGGTCACTTTCGTGAGCGGATGAAGGCGAGTGCCCAGGCCCCCCGCCAGTACGATGCCCTTCATATCGTCAATCGTCCTTCCGGATTGGTGACAGTTTATTGAAACGTAATCCTACCATGCCGTTCGTCAGACCGCGAAGTAGCGGGCATCCGGATGGTGGAACACGAGCGCGGAAACGCTCGCCTCTGGATCCATCATGTCGCCCTCCGTGAGCGCCACGCCGATCTCCTTCGGATCGAGGAGCGCGAAGAGGAGCTGCTGTCCGGCCAGGTCGGGACAGGCGGGGTACCCGAAACTGTACCGCTTGCCGCGGTAGCGCGCCGAGAGCGTCTCCTTCTTCGTCATCGCTTCGGGATCGGGAAAGCCCCACTGCCTGCGGATGTCGCGGTGCACCCACTCGGCCGCGGCCTCCGCCGTTTCGAGCGCGAGAGCGGCCAGCGCGTGGCTTCGCAGATACTCGCCCTGCTGCTTGTATTTTTCGACGCGCTCGCGAATGGCGCTGCCGGCCGTCGTCACGAAGAGCGCGACATGGTCGTTTTCAGGGAGAACGTAGTCCGCGAGGCAGAGTCCGTCCGGACCCGCTCTTCTCGGCAGGTCCCAGTGCCCGGCCTCGGCGCCGCCCGGTTCGAGAAGCGTGAGACGGTTGCCGTCCGAGACGGCGCGAAAGAAGCGCCGGACCGCGCGCGCTTCGAGGCCGTCACGGCGCCATTCGTCCTGCAGGCTCTTCACGAGACGCCTGAGCTCGGCTAGTTTCGGGTCGTTCTGCTTCGCGAGGCGTTCGACACCTCCGCGAAGACCGAGGTGCTTTCCGTAGAGCATCTGCTCGCTGAGAAGCGACCAGACGCCGTCCAGGTCGAGGGCGTCGACGTGGCGATCGAGATCGGGAGGGGAGGGCGCAGCGATCGTGCGGTCGACAAGCGAACTCGGCGTGCTGCCCGCTTCGGCTTTCTCGGCCGCGCTCTCCTGCCCGGATTCGCGATCGGCCGCGACCGCGTGCGCGACTTCCGCGGCGAGCACGTCGCGCTCTTTCTTGTCCGTGAGGCGCTCCACGAGCCGGAGCCCCGTCATGGCGTCTTCCGCGTACGTGCAGAGTCCGTCGTATTCCGCCGCGATCTTCTTGTGCGTGAACCGTCTCGAAAGCGCGGCGCCTCCGACAAGGAGCGGCGTCGTGACGCCCTGCGCTCGAAGATCGCCCGCGGTCAGCACCATCTGCTGCGCGCTTTTCACGAGCAGACCGGAAAGGCCGATGACGTCCGGCTCGTGTTCCCGTACGGCCTGCAGAATGCGCTCGCTCGGAATCTTGATCCCTAAATTGATAACTTTGAAACCGTTGTTCGAAAGAATGATATCGACCAGGTTCTTCCCGATGTCGTGCACGTCGCCCTTGACGGTGGCGAGCAGCACCCGCCCGCGCGTCGCGTCTTCGCTCTTGTCCATGTGCGGCTCGAGATGCGAAACGGCGGCTTTCATCGCTTCGGCGCTCTGCAGCACTTCCGCCACGATCAGCTGGTTCTGCGCGAAGAGCCGGCCCACTTCCGCCATCCCCTTCATCAGCGGGCCGTTGATGATCGCGAGCGGGCCGTCCCAGCGGCCGTCCTCGAGCGCCGCGTCGAGATCTTCCGTGAGCCCTACTTTGCTCCCTTCGACGATCGCGCGCGCGATACGATCTTCGAGCGGCAGCGATTCCCGCGGCGTGCTCGCTTCGCGCTTGCGGCCCCGGAAATGCAGCGTAAAGGCTTCGATCGCCGCCTCGCTTCCGGCTTCGTCGCCGGGGTCGAGGAAGATCAGGTTCTCCGCGAGGCGGCGCTCCTCGTCGGGAATCTCGGCGTAACGCGCGAGGCGTTCCGTGTTCACGATCGCGGCGTCGAGCCCGGCGCGCGTCGCATGGTGCAGGAATACGGCGTTCAGCACTTCGCGACCGGCGGGGGGAAGCCCGAACGAAACGTTCGATATGCCGAGAATCGTTTTCGTGAGCGGAAACTCGCCCTTCAGCATCCGGACGCCCTCGATCGTGGCGCCGGCCGAACCGATGTACTGCGCATCGCCCGTGCCGCACGGAAAGACGAGCGCGTCCCAGAGAATGTCTTCCGGCGGAATTCCGTACTCTTCGGTCAGCAGTTCGTAGCTGCGGCGCGCCACTTCGCGCTTTCTCTCCACCGTGACGGCCATGCCCTGCTCGGGGTCCTCGTCGATCAGTCCGACGACGAGCGACGCGCCGTACGTTTTCGCGAGCGGCACGACCTGATCGAACCGCTCGGGGCCGTCCTCGAGATTGATCGAATTCAGAATCGACTTGCCCTGGCAGTACGTGAGCGCGCGTTCCATGACCTCGTGGTCCGTCGAGTCGATCATGAGCGGCACGCGGACCATCCGCACGATCCGGTCGAGAAACCGTTCGATGTCGTCCGTCTCGTCGCGATCGGGG
>JABDJQ010000594.1 GCA_013002425.1 Gemmatimonadota bacterium | reverse complement strand
CCCCCCGCCCATCCCTTCGCGCTTCCGCACCTTCAGATAGACTTCGCTGATCAGAAAGAGGCTGCCGCCGCCCGCCAGAATCCCGAGCAGCGAGTTCGCCCACTCCCCCTGCATGACGCCGAGGTAGAGAAACCCGATCACGATGCCGGGAAGCGTCAGCGAATCCGGGATAAGCTGCAGATCGTAGTCCGTCAGAGTGACGACGAGCAGAACCGCGCTGTAATAGAGAAGGAACGGCAGCGTCCAGTCGAACGGAAAACGGAGCGCCACCCAGAGAAAGATCGCGGCCGTCGTGAGTTCGACGAGCGGGTAGCGGAGAGAGATCGACTTCTTGCAGTGCCGGCATCGCCCGCCGAGAATCATGTAGCTCACGACCGGAATGTTGTCCCACCACGCGATCGTCTTCTTGCAGCGCGTACAGCGCGACGGCGGAAACACGACCGACTGATTGCGCGGAAGCCGATACACGCAGACGTTCAGGAAACTCCCCACGAGCAGGCCGAAGAATCCGATCAGGTATTCCATATGAGGGGCCCAGGCGTTCACGTTGCGTCCTGTCGCTATGCGGTTTCATCAGCGCTGAAGGGATGATCCGATTTTCGCGATTCTTGCGAAATCTTCGCGAAATGTCCCTTCGAGCGAGCGGTTGTACAGTATGGCCGCTGGATGAAAGATCGGCAGGACGGTCCTTCCTTTTGAGTCGAATGGTACTCCCCGCGCCTTTGAAATGGGGGGCGCGTCCTTCTGAAAGAGCCGAAGGGCGAAGTTTCCCATCGGCACGACTACGACCGGATCGACGAGCGTGAGCTGCTGTTCGAGCCACGGGCGGCACGATGCGATCTCCTCACGCTTCGGGTTTCTGTTCTTCGGCGGGCGACACTTGAGCACGTTGGCGATGTAAAGATCGCGCCGCTCGAGGCCGGCGGCCGCAAGCGCCTCGTTCAGTACGCGCCCCGCCTGGCCCGCAAACGGTTCGCCCCCTTCGTCTTCGTTCCGCCCCGGAGCCTCTCCGATCAGAAAGACGGCCGCGCGCGGATTTCCGGAGCCGAACACGACGCGGTTCCGCGTTTCGGAAAGCGCGCACAGTTCGCACCCGGATGCCTGAGAGGCGAGTTTCTGCAATGTGGTCATGATGAGAGGACGATACGATCCCGGAGGGAACTCGTCCAGTGCGATTGCGGCGGGAGTGATTGCGGCCGGAACCGTCGGCCTGTGCGGTCGCGCGTGGCCTGCGGTCAGGCGGGAGGGCCTTTCCAGCTCTGCACGCTCGTGTGCGTGATGAATCCCGTGTCGTCACGCTGCATCTCCCGCACGAGCGTGCGGTCCTTGCGCGGGTTGCACAGCATTTCGCAGAGACGCTCTTTCTCCTCGAAACCGACGATGACCTGGTCGGCATCGGGGTGCGCCTCGAGCTCCTCCGTCGCGAACTTCGGAAGATCCTCTTTCGCGATTCGCGCCACGCCGTCCTGAGACAGGAGATATCGCTTGGTCTTCTTGAAATGGCGGTTCGCGGGAGCGTCCTCGCGATGCAGGGAGGGGTAAGGCCCCTCCCATTTGCGCCAGAGGTCGTACGCGAACCGAATCTCGCCGTCGCCGGCGCGCCACGTGACGCACCGGGTCAGCATCCGGCGACCGCCGATCGAGCGTAATACGGCGGACCCGGTCTGCTGGCGCGTAGCGGGCAGGAACGCAACCACGCGATCCTCCGTGTCTCTGTCACGGAGCAGATCGCGCGCGCCGACGAGATGAACTTCGGGTGAGTCCCAGTTGGAACGAAAATAGAGATCGTACCGCAAGGGTCCCGGCGCCCCGTTCCTTTGCATGCGAAGGAATACCGGAAGAACGGCCGGGGGAATGCGCAGCCCGGAGAGCCGTATCC
>JABDJQ010000593.1 GCA_013002425.1 Gemmatimonadota bacterium | reverse complement strand
TCAGATTGAAAGCGTCGACCTCGATCTCCATGCCGGGCACTTTGCGAGGGTAAGGGACCAGTGCCAGAGAATCTGTCATCAGATGGTGTTCGTTGTTCTCGCGCGGGTTCATGCACCCCATGCCGATCGCTCCGACTTCGGAGAAATAGTACGTGAAGACGGGCCTGACTCCGACTCTTTCGAGAGCGGCTACCTTCGCCGGGGTCGGCGGTTCGCCTCCCATGGTCATCGAGCACTTCGAAAGGTCGATGCCGCGCTCCCCGGCCGCGACCGCGATCCGCATCGACATGCTCGCGAAGGCGCCCACGTGCGCGCGTCCGTGTTCTTTCGCGGTGCGTTCCATCCATTGCGCGATCACGTGCGCGTCTTCGTATCGCACGATTTCGGGGACCGGGAACGGCGCGCCGAAGAACCGGCCCGCGTGCACGATGTAGGACGTGGCCAGGCGGTTCTTCAGCGCGGGCTTCGTATCGTTCATGCCGAGCGGCGTGAACCACTTGCGGGGAACGTCGTCGGTCAGCGCGCCGCCCAGCAGATTCGACACGCCCACGATGCTGGGCAGAAGCCCGCGCCACACGGCGTGCGGTACCTGGTGGATCTCGTGCGCGTGTTTCCCGAGCAGCGTATTGGGCGCCCGGGCGATGGTCTGTTCGAGATCGAAATAGATGCGCGTGCCCGGTCCCGTGCTCCCCCCGGTCGTTCCGTAGTAGGCCGATTTCATATAAGGGTTGTCGAAGTCGTGCGGTTCGACGCGCCAGGTCTCCGCCCCGCGCACGACGTCCTCGCGGCCCTTGAACTCTTCGAACGAGTAGTAGACGTCTTCATGGCGCAGGGCGCGCAGCGTCGGTTCGAGTCCCTTTTCCCTGACCATGCGCTCCAGGTCGGCGTAAGCCACGCCCGCATGCCGAAAGAGCGGATGATACGGACTCTTTTCATAGCCGAATATTCCGACGCGAAGAATGCGGAGAAAATTCTCCTCCCGCTGCTGAAGACGTTCCCGTACGATCGCCTGCGCTTCCGGCACGGTGAGCTTCTGCTTCAGGAATGCCGGGAAGCCGAGCCCGAAACGGGCGTACATCCTCAGGTCGGAAACAATGCTCAAGTGGGGAGTCCTCGCCATGCGTCGTTCGATAAAATTCGGTTCAATCCTTTATAACGGATTCGGTCTGACGGATCCCGTATAATCGCTTTGAAACCGGCGGAAGGAACCCCTTCATTGACCTTACGCATTCTCATGGTGAACTACGAGTACCCTCCGATCGGCGGCGGATCCGCGAATGCGACGCACTACCTGCTGCGTGAACTTGCGCTCCGTCCTGACCTGAGCATCGATCTCGTCACTTGCGGCACGGGTTCCCGCCCGGAAATCGAATCGCTGACGCCTTCGATCCGCATTCATCATGTCCCCGTCCCGAAAAAGGAAATGCACTTCTGGACCGCGCGCGAGCTCGGCACGTGGTTTCTGCGCGCGCGGGCTTACTGCGACGACCTGATCGAACGGGAAGCGTTCGATCTCGGCCACTACTGGTCCGGCTGGCCGTCGGGAATCATCGGACATCGCTATCGCAAGCGGATTCCGTACCTCGTTTCTCTGCGCGGCTCCGACGTGCCGGGCTACAATCCGCGCCTTCGCGCGCTCGATCCCGTGCTCTTCAAGCCGATCGCCCGGGCCGTATGGAAGGGGGCGACGGCGGTCACCTGCGTCAGCGAGAACCTCGGCGCGCTCGCGCGAAAAACGATGCCGGATCTTCGATTCGAAGTCGTGCGGAACGCGGTCGATTGCGAACGCTTCCGGCCCGGAACGCCGGACAAAGCCTTCACGGCGATCTTCGCCGGTCGATTGATCGAGCGGAAGGGCGTGACCTATCTGTTTCGCGCGCTTCGTCTGCTCGCGGATGACGGCAGGATCTGTCATCTGCTCGTCGCGGGCAGCGGTCCGGAGCGACAGCGCATGGAACGATACGCGCTCGACAACGGGCTCCGCGGGCAGGTGGAGTTTCACGGCGTTGTCGGCGACGAGCTCCCGGCTCTCTATCGCCGGGCGCATGTCTTCGTCCTGCCCGCGCTCGAGGAAGCGCTCAGCAATGCAGCCCTCGAAGCGATCGCGACAGGCCTCCCGCTGATCACGACACGAACGGGGGTCGAGGAGATCCTCGATGACAACGGGCTCCTGATCCGGAGGAAGAGCGCGGAGAGCATTGCGGAAGCGATCGGTCGTTACATCGACGATCCCGATCTGCTCGCAACGCACGCAGGAAGATCGCGGGCCCTTGCCGAATCGATGCCGTGGAGCGCCGTGGCCGATCGATACGTGGCAATCTACAACGGGATGAGGAAGGCGGGGGCGCGGTGAACGCGTTCGGCGTGGCGGCGGAAATGCTCGCTCTCCATCGCGGACAATGGCGACCCGTGCAAGCGGTGCGCGAGCGTCAGTGGCGCCTGCTCGAGTCGATGCTCGCGCACGCCTACGAAACGACACCGCACTATCGCGCCGCTTTCGATGACCGGGGAATCACGCCCGCCGACATTCGCGCGCCGGACGACCTGACGCGTCTACCGATACTGAAGAAGAGGAACATTCGCGTCCCCGACCGTCTGTTCGCCCGCGGATTCAAGCGCGAAACGCTTCACAAATCGTTCAGTTCCGGCTCCACCGGTGAAGGCGCCACGACGTACTTCGACGATCGCGCCTGGGTCGTCGGCCGCTTTCTCGTCAAACTGCGCGCGCGCCTCGCGTGCGGGCTTCGCCCGTGGCACAACGTCGCTCTCTTTCAATGGATTCCGAACGAGCCCACGTTTCTTCGCCGTCGCATTCTGAGGCAGCTTTCGTTCGGCGTGCACGAGCCGCTCGAACAAACGGCAGACAGTCTCGTTTCGTTCGGCCCCCGCGCGCTCTACGGTTTCCCGAGTTACCTGACGCGCCTCGCGCCGGTCGCGAAAGGGCGCGTGCGTCCGCGGTTCGTGTTTACGAGTGGAGAACTGCTGACCGAACGCACACGCGCGACGATCGCTTCCGGTTTCGGCGCGGAAGTGTTCGACATCTACGGCTGCACGGAAGTCAAAGAGATCGCGTGGGAGTGTCCCGCGCGAAGCGGGTATCACGTGAACGCCGATTCTGTTTTCGTCGAAATCCTGAAAGAAGAAGAGGACGGCGTGCCCGCCGGTTCGATCGTGGTTACGTCTCTCGTGAACCGCGCGATGCCGCTCGTTCGCTATCTTGTCGGCGACACCGGGTCGTGGATTCCGGAGCCTTGCCCTTGCGGCCGCGGCCTGCCGCTCATGCGCCCGTCTCTCGGACGCCAGGCCGACTACTTCATACTTCCCGGCGGCGGAGAAGTGTCGCCCTACAACGTCATGGATCCCGTCGAAGCGCTTCACGGCGTCGCTCAGTTCGAGATCGTGCAGGACCGGGCGGATCATGCGATGGTCCGTGTCGTGCCCTCCCCGGCGTTCGGTCAGGAGACGAGGGACGAGATCGTGCGCGGTCTCGGGCCCGTCATCCCGGGCATGGCGATCACGATCGAAGTCGTCGAGAGCATCCGGCCGGAGAAGAGCGGCAAGTTCCGCATCGTGAAGAACACCGCCTTTTCGGGCGGCTGAGGTCCGTGGTACTCTGGGGGCGTTCCGCGAATGGAAAGGATGCCCGTGCCGAAGCTCACCACCCGACCGTTACGCCGGCCGCGGCCAGTGGCGGGGTCCCCGGCGATGCCCGCCGTTCTCGCGCATGCCGCCGCCCTTGCCGCGGCGCTTGTCGCTACGCTTACCGCGCTTCTGGTTTTCTGCACTACCCGCGCGCATGCCGATGAGTATGTGACGGAAAACGTGGTGCTCGTCGTCATTGACGGATTGCGATACTCGGAAGGGCTCGGCGATTCGACGCGCAGGTATACCCCCCGCATGGCGGAACTCGCGGAGCTCGGGGCGAAAGTCGAACCGTTTCTGAACGACGGCGTGACGTATACGCGAAACGCGATCCCGGCCATCTGGTGCGGAGCGTGGACAGGCATCGGTTCGTTCCAGGACGAAGCCTGCGGCGGCGCCGGAAACAGCCACACGATCAAGCCGACGGTCTTCGAATATTATCGCAAGCATCTCGATCGCCCGCAGCGCGACTGCGCGTATGTGCTTCCGAACGTCGGGTGCGTCTGGAAGCCGAGCTTCGACGCGAACTACGGGCGCAGCTACTGGCCGTATACGCACCCGGTCGGAAGGGGCGATCGCACGGTCTATCAGGAAGCGCTCGGTGTGATCGAAAGCTACGCGCCCTCCTTTCTTCTGCTCTATCTTTCCGATGTGGATCACGAAGGGCACGGGGGGAACTGGGAAGCGTATCTCGATGCGATCGTGACCGCCGACAGCATCGTCGGCGCCCTCTGGGAACATCTGGCGACGCTCGAGAAGTACGCCGGCAAGACGACGCTCCTCGTGACGAACGATCACGGTCGCCACGACTACAGCTTTCGCGGACACGGCGACGGATGCGCGGGGTGCCGCACGATCCAGCTTCTCGCGATCGGGCCCGACGTCATGCCCGGAACGATTTCCGAAGTGCCGCGCGCGATTCCCGACATCGTTCCCACGATCGGCGAACTCCTCGGGTTTCCGACGGAGCAGTCGACGGGAGAGCCGATGCTCGAACTGTTGATCGCGCCCGGGAACGAAACGGGCGGCTCCGACACGGGCACGGGGGAGACGGGCGAGGGCGGCGAGGCCGGCGAGACCGGCGAAGAAGCCGAAGGGAACTCGTTTCCCGCGAACTGGATCGGGAGCGCCCCGAACCCGTCGACCGGCACGAGCCGCGTTCGATTTCGAACCAGCACGGAAGGCCGCGCGCGCGTCGTGCTTCACGATCTTGCAGGCCGTGAACTCGCCGAGGTGTTCGCGGGCCGTCCGGGTATCGGAACCCATCTGATTCAACGTGACTGGCGCGACCGGAGCGGGGAACCGCTGGGAGCGGGAGTCTATTTTCTCACACTGGAAACCGAGACGGAAACGCTCACGGAGCGGATCGTCATTCTTCGCTAGGAGCGCATGCCTTGGACCCTGCCCGTTTACAGAAAGTACGCGAACTGATCCAGGCTGTCGTTTCGCTTTCGCCGGCCGAGCGCACCGCGTACCTGCGCGAGCATTGCGCGGACGAACCGGATCTTATCGAAGAGGTCGAGGACATGATCGTTTACGAGAACGAAACGATCATGGATACGGTTGCCCCTGCCGCCGACCCGCCGCGCGAAAAGGACGCGTCCCTCCCCGAGTCGATCGCGGGGTACAAGGTACTCGGCAAACTCGGCGAAGGCGGAATGGGGATCGTGTACGAAGCGGAGCAGCAGCGTCCGCATCGTCGCGTGGCGCTGAAAGTGATTCGCGGCGGCCGCTTCGTGGACGAAGTCTCGATCAAGATGTTCGAGCGCGAAGCCAACACGCTTGCCCGTCTGAAGCACCCGAACATCGGCGCGATCTACGAGTCGGGGCGCACGGAAGAAGGTCGGCACTTCTTCGCGATGGAGCTGCTGACCGGTCACGAAATCGACGTCTTTCTCGCGCGCCGTACGCCGGGGGAAATGCGCCAGTCGGAAATCGGCATACGTCTCAATCTCTTTCGTCAGATCTGCAACGCCGTGAACTACGCCCACCAGCGCGGCGTGATTCATCGCGACCTGAAACCTTCGAACATCATCGTGACCGAAGAGGATGCGGCGGTCGGATCGGGCAGCAGCCTCGGGCCGCAGGTCAAGATTCTCGACTTCGGGCTCGCGCGCATCGTCGACTCCGAAGCCGGAGGCTCGCTCGTCAGCGAGGTGGGCGTCATCAAGGGAACGCTCCCGTACATGAGCCCCGAGCAGGCGCGGGGCGAAACGGACGAGCTCGACCTGCGAACCGACGTCTACTCGCTCGGCGTGATTCTGTTCGAGATACTGAGCGGCGCGAAGCCGTACGAACTCGACAAAGGCTCGATCCTCGAAGCGATCCGCGTGATCACGGAACAGCAGCCGCGATCGTTCCGCGGCACTCCCTGGGGGGACGGATTTGCGGGAGGCGAACTCGAGACGATCGCGCGAAAGGCGCTCGAGAAAAACCCCGCGGATCGTTATCAGAACGCCGCGGCGATCGCGGAAGATATCGAACGCTATCAGACGAACCAGCCGATCCTGGCGCGCCCCCCGAGCACGATGTACCAGCTGCAGAAGCTGGTCGCGCGCAACAAGATTCCGGTCGCGCTCGCGGTCACGATGCTCGTTCTGCTCGTCGGTTTCAGCGGCCTCATGAGCGTGCTCTACCAGCGCGCGGTGCTCGCCGAGAAGACGGCGGCCGAGGAAGCGGCTACGGCGAACCAGGTGACGGACTTCATGGAGGGTCTGTTCCGCGTCTCAGACCCGGGGGAGGCGCGCGGCAACGAAATCACGGCGCGCGAAATCCTCGACAAGGGCGCGGTCGAGATCCGCGACGAGCTCGTGGATCAGCCCGAGGTGCAGGGGCGCATGATGGGGACGATCGGACGCGTCTACTGGGGTCTCGGTCTCTATGAGGAATCACGCAAGCTGTTCGAAGACGCCCATGCGATCAACTCGAGGGTCTATCCGCCGGACGCGCTCGAGATCGGACTGAGCCATTACGACCGCGCACTCGCCTATCATTTCCTGTCGGATTACGAAGAGGCGCTCGCCGCGATCGACAAGACGCTCGCAATCTGGGAGGACGACTCCGATACTCCCTCGGAGCGCGTCCTGAAAGCCCGCATTCGGCGGGCAAACGCGCTTTCCGCGCTCGGACGCCATGAGGAGACGATCGGTATCTTCGAGGAGACGCTGCCGCTCCTCGAGGAGATGCACGGGGAGAAAAGCCCGGAATACGTGATCGCGCTCAGCAGCTACGGGAACGCGCTCGACGAAGCGCGCAGTCTGCCCGAAGCGTACGACGTGTTCCGCCGCGCGGTGGACCTGTCGGAAGAGGTGTACCCCGAGATCCACCACCAGATCGCCGCCGGCCTTACGAACCTCGCGAACGTCGCGCTGAACCTCGAGAAAGTGGACGAGGCTCGCACGAGTCTGCGCCGGGCGATCGACATCCAGGAAATCGTCTACAGCCCGAATCACCCGAAAGTTCTCGAGAACAAGGGGAACCTCGCGATTCAGTACGATCAGACGGGAGAGCCGGAAAAGGCGCGCGAACTGTTCGAAGAGGTGCTTGCCGGATACATCGCGCTTTATGGCGAGGAGCACGAACAGGTCGCGCAGTCGCAGGGAAATCTGGCCTTCTGGCACCTGCGCGCAGGAAATCCCGCAATCGCCAGGGAGTATGCGGAGAAGGCGTACGATTATCGAGTCGAGCGATTCGGGGAAGAGCATCTTGCGACGATTCTCTCTCTTTACCATCTGGGGGCGATCGATAGAGAACTCGGGAACTACGAAGCAAGCGAGCGCGCCCTTCGCCGTGTTCTCGAAGTCGACATCAAAGTTCTCGGCCCGGATCATCCGGACGTGGGTTACGACTACGAAGAGCTGGCGATCACG
>JABDJQ010000591.1 GCA_013002425.1 Gemmatimonadota bacterium | reverse complement strand
TGTCTGTAGCGTTTGTTTTCGATGATTTCGTTCGCGAGAAACTCGGCGTTCGCGACGGCCGCCGCACGGTAGTCTTCGCGATTCAGGTAGCGCGCGGCGTCGGAGAACGCCGCGAGCGCCAGGCCGTTCCATGACGCGATCACTTTGTCGTCGCGTCCGGGCGCGATCCGCTTCGCGCGCGCTTCGTACAAATGCGAGCGGGCGCGATCGAGCCGTGCGAGTAGATCGTCTTCGGTCGTGCCGCGCGCCTTCGCGTGAAACGCGACCGGCTTCGCGCGGTGCAGGATGTTCCTTCCTTCGAAGTTCCCCGCGTCCGTCACTTCGTAGAAGGAAATCAGGAGTTCGGCTTCTGCCTTGTCGGGGAGCGCGGCGCGTATTTCCGCGGGCGACCAGAGAAAGAACGTGCCTTCTTCGCCTTCGGAGTCGGCGTCCTGCGACGAGTAGAAGCCGCCGGAAGGATCGGTCATCTCGCGCAGAATGTAGTCGAGCGTCTGTTCCGTGACGCGCCGGAACGACTCGTCGCCCGTAATCAGAAACGCGTGCAGATAGAGGCGCGCGAGAAGCGCGTTGTCGTAGAGCATTTTTTCGAAGTGCGGGACGAGCCAGTAGGCGTCCACGGAGTAGCGATGAAAGCCGCCCCCTATCTGGTCGTAAATGCCGCCGCCCGCCATCTTTTCGAGAGAGAGCGCGATCATGTCGCGCGCGTTGTCGTCATCGGTTCGCGCGAGATAGCGCACGAGAAAGTCGAGGTTCATGGGCTGCGGGAACTTCGGCGCCGATCCGAACCCGCCGTAAACGCCGTCGAAGCTCTCTTGAAACTTGCGGACCGCGGCGTCGGGGAGCGACGCGTTCAGTGAACCGCCCTGCGCGTCGAGCGAGAGCCCGCGCTGCACGTGCTGCAGCAGCGCTTCGGATTGGCGAGCGACCTCTTCACGCCGGTTCTGATACGCGTCGAGCACGCCGGCAAGCACCGTGCGAAACGACGGCATCCCCTGGCGGTCTTCGGGCGGGTAGTACGTGCCGCCGTAGAACGGCTTGCCGTCGGGCGTCAGGAACACGCTCATCGGCCAGCCTCCATGCCCCGTCATCGCCTGTACGGCGTCCATGTAGATGGAGTCGAGATCGGGACGCTCTTCGCGATCCACCTTGATGTTCACGAAGTTCTCGTTCAGAAACGCGGCGGTCTTTTCGTCTTCGAACGATTCGCGTTCCATGACGTGGCACCAGTGGCAGGCGCTGTAACCGATGGAGAGAAAAACGGGCCGCCCGGATCGGGCGGCCTCGTCGAGTGCTTCCTGGCCCCATGGATACCAGTCGACCGGGTTGTCCCGGTGCTGGAGAAGGTAGGGGCTCGTTTCGTGCTGCAGCCGGTTTGCCATATCGCTTAACGCACGAGCAGCATTTTGCGCGTTTCGGAGAACGAGTCCGTGCGCAGCGTGTAGAAGTAGACGCCGCTCGCGACGCCGTCGCCGCGGTCGTTCCGGCCGTCCCAGGCAACCGTGTGATTTCCCGCTTCGCGCGCGTCACGATCGAGGCGTTTTACGAGCCGGCCCGCCGTGTCGTACACGTCGAGTTCGACGAGCGCGGCGCTCGGAAGCGTGAACCGGATCGAGGTCGTGGGATTGAACGGATTCGGGAAGTTCCCTTCGAGAATCGGTCGCGCGGGCGCGCCGGATTCACCGTCCGCGATGTCGACGCCCACGTACGTATCGATTCCCTCGGTGATCGAGAAGTCGTCGATGCCCGACTCGACCACGGACTCCGCGCCCTGATCGGTGACGGTGATCTTGACGCGCATGTCGTTCGTCAGCGCGAGAAAGGATGACGGCTTGAACGCGACTTCGCGCCACTGCCGATTCAGATTGATGTCGTTGGTCGTGATTGCGTCGACCAGGATCCAGTTCGAACCGCCGTCGTTCGAAAGCCACGTTTCGTACGCGTCGCCATCGTACGGATGATAGCCGGCGTTCACCGAGTGGAAGCGGTAGAACGAGATCGTCGGGTTCGTCGTGGACGTCAGGTCGAAGATCGGCGAAAGAACCGACGTCTTGCCGTCGACCTCACTCTCTTCGAGCGGTTCGTTCAGAAGGCCGCGTTCGGTAATCATGGCGAAGTTGTTGAAGCCGGGGCTCTGGTCGTACGAAGGCACCACTTTGCCGACCTCGCGGCCGATCACCGAAGCCCGCTCCCAGACGCCGGCCGTCGCGTTGTCGCCCGCGGCGCCGATCGTCCATCCCTTGTCCGTCGAGAAATCGTCCGCGAAGAACGCGTCGGCAAGTGCGAAATCGACGACGTCCGCGCCGCCCGACGGAACGTCCGCCACTTCGAGCCCCGGGTTATAGCCGATGAGCCGCGCGCGCACCTGCCACGTGCCTTCTGGTACGTCGCTGAACGAATAGGCGCCCGAGGCGTCGGTCGAATCGATGTATTCGCTCTCGTCCGCGTACGAAACCCCCACGAGTTCGACCACCACGTCTTCGAGCGGGTTGTTCGACGCGTCTTCGATCGTGCCGGAGATCGATCCGGTCGGGTACGGGGTCATGACGATCGTGAGAGCCGTGTCCGATCCCGCCGCGATGTTGATCGGGAAGTTGACGGGCTGATAGCCGTGGCGATCGATCGTAACCGTGTAGTTGCCGGCCGGTTGCGAAACCCAGAAGTCGCCGAGCTTGCTGACCTGCTGTGTATACAGGGTCCCGTCGACGCTCACGTTCGCGTTCAGAATCGGCGAGGCGTCGAGGCTCGATTCGACCGTGCCCGTGCAGCCGCCGTAAGTCGTATCCCGCTTCGCGACGAAGAGCCCGCGTCCGATGTCGCTGCCGTAGAACGTGCCGTTGTCCGTGTACGGGAAGATTCCCCAGCTGCCTTTGAAGCCCGTTCCGCTCCCGAGGAACGTGTCGAGAAAGCCGAGTTCGGACGGGTTCGTCGGGTCCGTGATATCGACGAGGCGCAGCCCCTCCGTATAATAGGAAACGTAGGCGATGTCGCCCTTCACCATGGCGTTGTGCACGATCGAAGTCGGAGGGCCGGTCTGATACTGGGCCACCTGCGTGATTGATCCGAGATCGCTGACGTCCCAGATCCTCACGCGGCCTCCCGCGTTTTCATCGGTGCTCAAGACGTACTGATTGTCCTCCGTCGGCCAGGCGTTGTGCGTGAACGCGGTCGGGTAGCTCGTGGCGGAAAGCAGCGAGGGGGAAGCCGGGTTCGAAATGTCCCAGAGGCGGAACTGTCCGATGTTGATGTTTCCCGTGTAAAGCACGTCGTCTTTCGCCATCACGTCGTGCGCGTAGGGGCTCGCGATCTGCCCGACGCGAACCGGCGCGGTCGGCGTCGTCACGTCGAGAATGTGCGTGCCGCCCGATGCGCCGCAGACGATCGCGAGACCGGCTGTCGAGTCGACGTGCAGGTTGTGCGCGGTCGTGAACGTCGTCGTATACGTGCCGACGAGCGTCGGGCTCTCCGGGTCGGTGAGGTCGATGATCTGCATTCCTTCGTCGACGCCGCTTCCTTCGGTCGTGACGTAGCAGTAGGCGCCGTACGTCTTCATGTCCCGCCAGATCGATTCCGGACCTCCCACGAAGCCGACGAGATCGGGGTTCCGCGGATCTTCCACGTTATAGAACGCCGTTCCCCACTGCGTGCCGATGATGGCGTAGTCGCGTCCGTCCGGCGCGCGGTATCCCCAGACATCGGAATAGGCGATGAAGTCGTTTGCGCGTCCGAGCTGCTCGACGTTCTTTCCGTCGAGCGCGAACGCGGTCGAGGCGGAGAGGAGGAGCATGGCACAGAGGCAGGTCGTTCGTTTCCAATAGCGAGGCAGCATAGGTTTCTCCACGAAATCGAGCGGTATGAGGGATTCAATTCAAAAGAAGGAGCGACTTAAAGAATACCAGACATCGCCCGCCGCCACAAGGGCCTCAGGGCCTGCCACGGAGCGCGAGAACCCCGATCGTGCCCAGAATCTTGTACCCCGCGAGAACCGTTCCCTTGAGCGTGCCGCTGATCTTCGACTGGCCGATCCGTTTGCGATACGTCGCCGGCACCTCGACGACGCGAAGCCCCGCCTGGATCGCCTTGACCTGCATCTCCACGGTCCAGCCGTAGTCGGGATCGCGCATGCCGATCCGTACGAGCGCCTCGCGCGTGATGGCGCGGAACGGCCCGAGGTCGGTCGTTTCGTGTTTCCAGAAGAGGCGGATCAGGAACGCGGCCAGCCTGTTGCCGAACTCCTGCTGCGGCGTGAGGGCTCCGCGCTCCGCCCGGCCGAGCACGCGGGAACCGATCACGAGATCCGCGCCTCCCTTTGTGATCGCTTCGAGAAGCAGGGGGGTTTCCGCCGGGTCGTCGGAACGATCCGCGTCGGCGAACAGCACGATTTCGCACTCGTCCGACAGGGCCGCGATCGCCTTCAGGCAAGCGGATCCGTATCCCTGGCGCGTTTCGCTCACGACCCGCGCGCCCGCCGCGCGAGCGACTTCGGCCGTGCCGTCCGTCGAGTTGTTGTCGCATACGATGATCTCGTCGAGCGCCGGGCCGTCGTCGCCCGGGACGGCGAGAAAGTCGCGCACCACGAGCCCGACCGACTGCGATTCGTTGAAAGCGGGGATGACGCACGAAACGCGGCGGCCCTGGAACATCAGAACGCGAGCCGGTCTGTTTCCTCGTCGGCCGAAGGCTCGAGAATCGGCATGCCGAAGTCGCGCCGGTGAAGATCCCAGATCATGAAGAAGAGTACGGGAAGAAGAGAGGCGGCCTGCAACGGGTAGTTCTCGATCCATCCCTGTCCGAGGCGCTGTGTGAGAAGAACTTCATAGCTGAATGGAATCGTGACGGTCCAGACGAGAAAGGCCCGCACGTAGTGAAGCGTGAGCAGAGGGAGGATCCATGTGATGTACCAGGGGTGGATCGTCGGCTGCACGAGCAGAAACACGCCGAGCGACCACACGGCGATCACCGCCGGCCTGGCGCCCGCGCGCACGGCGGCCGCGGCGCCCGCGAGTACGAGAAGCGAGAGTATCGCGCGCCCGACCTTCTTCTGCGCCTCCGTCCCCGCGCTTCCGAGTTTCGACCACTCCCCGCGCTCGATGCGTTCGGGGATCGCGCCCCAGGCGTCGACGTGAAGCAGGCGATGGACGACGCCGTTGAACTCCCATCTCGCCTGATACGTCCGAAGCGAATCGATCGCCCCGGCGCCGCTGTTCCAGAACGGAAGGGAGAGGAGCACGGCCGCGACGCCAAAACCCGCGAGGCGTTTTCGCTTCCCGCGGAGAGCCGCGAACGCGACGAGCGCGGGCAGCACGAGCAGTTTCGTCAGGAACGATGCCGCGAGCAGAACGCCCGACAATATGCGCTGTCTCAAAAAGATGAGACCCGTGGCGCCGGCGAGCAGACCGACCCCGGCCGCGTCGACATGACCGGACGCGTAAAACTCGGTCACGGCAAGGGGCGACCATCCGTACAGCAGAAAAGCGATCCCTCTGTTCTTGCGATAGAGGCCCCAGGCGAGCAGCACCGCGCCCGACATTTCGACGGCGAGCAGCACCAGTTTCCAGGCGAGCACGGGGCGTCCGGCGAGAACGGACACGTTCTCTTCGAGAAAGACCGCGCCCCGCGAGAAGTAGAGCGCGACCGGCGGATAGATCGTGCGCAGTTCCGGATGGTTGATTTCCGGCCACACCTCTCCTTCGCGCAGGTGCGCGACGGCAGGATCGGCGGGCGCGTGGGCGTACGGATCGATGCCGGCGGCCTGCGTCTTTCCGTCCCATATGTTGCGGTAGAGGTCGTCGGAGAGCGAGGGCGCGAGCGGAACGGCCGTCAGTCGAAACGTGAGCGCCACGAGTACGAAGAGCGCCATATGATGCGGGCGCACCCGCTTTCGCCGCTTGAGCACATGGTGCACGATCGCGAAATGGATTGCGCCCCCGATTACGAGGACCCACATCCATCGCAGCGCGTCGAATGAGGGGGGCAGGCTCAGATAGCCCGACAGAAGGAGCAGTTCGATCAGAACGGCTCCCCCCCAAACGACCAGATGACTTCCGAATTTGCTCCAGCTCAATGTGGTCGCCCTCTTCGCATCGTCCCTGTCAATCGTACTTTTTGTACCACAAAAATTGCGGTTTTCCTGAAAGATTCTGGTGGGGCGGGCACACTCATCCGTTGGATTGACGGGCTTTCGGGCGCCCTTGCCACCGCATAGCGCTTTCGTTAGACTCCATCCGGTCGAACCGGACCCCATCTCAGCCCGCGCGCGAGGGAGCGAATCGCATGGAGAACTTGAGCAGCATCATCGTGCCCCTCTACATGGGCTCTCTTCTGCTGCTCGCGCTCTTCGGAATCCATCGTTACTCATTGCTGTTCCTGTACTTACGAAACAAAAAGCCGGTGCAGGACCGGACATTCGACCCGCGGAAGGCGCCGATCGTCACGGTGCAGCTTCCCATTTATAACGAACGGTATGTCGTCGACCGCCTGGTGCGGTCGGTGGCCGCCATGCGCTATCCGAAGGGGCGGCTCGAGATTCAGATTCTCGACGATTCGACGGACGAGACGGCCGGCCTGCTCAGGGAACTCGCGGAGGAGCTGCGGGCCGAAGGGCACGATTTGATCTATCTGCACCGGACCGACCGTTCCGGGTTCAAGGCGGGCGCCCTGCAGGCCGGGCTCGAGGTTGCGCGCGGGGAACTGATCGCCGTTTTTGACGCGGACTTCACGCCGGACCCCGGGTTCTTCGAGCGCGTGGTGCCGCATTTCGCAGACAGCAAGATCGGTATGGTGCAGACGCGCTGGGCGCACATCAATCGCGATCATTCCATGCTGACCCGGGTGCAGTCGATGCTCCTCGACGGGCACTTCGTGATCGAGCACACCGCCCGGTTTCGGACGGGGCGTTTCTTCAACTTCAACGGAACGGCCGGTATCTGGCGCCGTGAAACGATCGAAGATTCCGGCGGCTGGCAGCACGACACGCTGACGGAAGATCTCGACCTCAGCTATCGCGCCCAGCTTCGCGGCTGGCAGTTTCAATATCTGGTGGATGTCACTTCGCCCGCGGAACTGCCGGTCGAAATGAACGCGTACAAGAGCCAGCAGCATCGCTGGGCGAAGGGCTCGATTCAAACCGCGATCAAGCTTCTCCCGAAGGTCTGGGCGAGCAGGTTCCCTTTCAAGGCGAAAGTCGAAGCCACGATACATCTCGCGAGCAATGTCGCGTACGCGCTGATGGTGATCCCCGTCTTTCTTATGCTTCCGGTTCTTCTGTTGCAGGGGGGAAGGGAGTCTTCGACCGTTCTCTTCTTCTATATGCTCGTGTTTCTCGCTTCCACGCTTTCTGTGATCATCTTCTATCTGTTCGCGGAACATCGCGCGACCGGAAAGATTCTTCGTCACATAAAGTATCTCCCGTGTCTCATGTCGGTCGGCATCGGGATGTCGCTCAACAACGCGCGCGCCGTGGTCGAAGCGCTCGCGCGGAAGAGCACGCCGTTCCTGAGAACGCCGAAATACAACGTGGTCGAGCGGGGAGCCGGCTGGAAAAAGATGAGCTATCGCGCCGGCCACTCGATGCTCTCGATTCTCGAAGTGCTGCTGGCTGTTTACTTTCTTGTATCGATCTATTTCGCGATCGCGAACAAGCTCTTTCTCGCCGTACCCGTTCTTCTGCTGTTCCTCTTCGGGTTTCTGTACGTCGGCTGTCTCTCACTCTGGCAGCGAAGCTGAGCGATCCCGGCGGCAGCCCCGTCCGCTAACGCTGGAAACCGCCACCGCGCTCTGTTAGAATCGAAGCAGGCGGATACCCCCACCACTGCCGGTCCCTTCATTCTCGTGAATCCAACGGAGGTGCGCATTGCGTTCCGTGATGCTCTCGATTCTGCTTTTCGTGTTGAGTGCCGCGCCGGTGCTGGCGGCGGCTACCATCGAACTCGTCGCGTCCGGGCTGAACCGCCCGATCTACGCGACCGCGCCCGACGGAGACGACCGGCTCTTCATCGTCGAACAGCGCGGACGCGTCTTCATCCTCGAGAGCGACACCGTGAACACGGATCCGTTTCTCAATATCGATTCTCTCGTCGTCAATGTGAACTCGTTCAGCGAGCAGGGTTTGCTCGGCATGGAGTTCGCCCCCGACTACGATTCGACCGGCTACTTCTACGTGCACTATTCGAACCTGTCGGGGAATACGGTGATCGCGCGCTACACGGTTCTGGGCACGAACCCGAACAAGGCCGACCATGCGTCGGCTGAAATCGTTCTGACCGTCGCGCAGCCGTTCTCGAATCACAACGGCGGTTCGATCGCGTTCGGGCGGGACGGCTATCTTTATATCGGGCTCGGCGACGGCGGCTCCGGCGGCGACCCGGGGAACCGCGCGCAGACGCTCACGACGCTTCTCGGCAAGATGCTGCGGATCGACGTCAGCACGCTTCCGTACACGATTCCGATCGACAATCCGTTCGTCGGAGACTCCACCGCGCTCGACGAAATCTGGGACTACGGTCTTCGCAATCCGTACCGGTTCAGCTTCGACCGGTTGACCGGCGATCTCTGGATCGGGGACGTCGGGCAGGATGTTTTCGAAGAAGTCAACGTGGAGGAGTACCCGAGCACCGGCAAGCGGAACTACGGCTGGAGGCTCATGGAGGGCTTCAGCTGCTACAACCCGTCGACGAACTGCGGATCGGACACGCTCGATCTGCCGGTCTACCAGTACAACCACGGGGCCGGGTGCTCGATCACCGGCGGCTACGTGTATCGCGGCGCGGACGTTCCCGAACTCTACGGGAAGTATCTCTTCGGCGATTTCTGTTCCGGTTTCGTGCGGGCGATCACGATCGATACCGATACGACCGCCGAAGCTCTCACGAGCCAGTTGAACCCGAACTTCCCGAACAACATCGGCAGTCTCGCTTCGTTCGCCGAAGACGGATTCGGCGAGATGTACATCATCGATCGGGCCGGCGTGTCGAGCGGCGAGGTCTACAAGATCGTGCAGGACCCGACGACCGTCGGCGGCACGAACGATGGCCGGTCCGTGCTTCGTCTCGGACGTCCCGCGCCGAACCCGACCACCGGGTCGACGCAGCTCCGCCTCTTCCTCGACCGGCGGGCGGACGTACTCGCGACCGTGCACGACATCGCCGGCCGGCGCATTCGCACCCTCACGCACGAAGTCCGCGGCGCGGGCGAATCACTGCTCGAGTGGGACGGACGCGATGACTCCGGCGCGCGCGTGGCATCCGGCGTCTACTTCATCGGGGCGAACGTCGACGGTAGCGAATTCAAGCAGCGCGTTCATCTGATCCGCTAGGGCGAGAGCTGCGCGGGGGCGGGTCCTGTCGCGCCCGGCCACCCC
>JABDJQ010000588.1 GCA_013002425.1 Gemmatimonadota bacterium | reverse complement strand
GCTCCCCGGACGCCATCGCACGATCGAGATCCCGATGCTCGGCGGCCTCGAGCCCGGCGAGTACAGGCTCTTCTATCAGGCCGACGCGGGCGAAGATCTCCCCGTCATGGAAGGCGAGACCGTCTTCTACGTTCCCGACGGTTTCGAACCGCCCGTGACCGCGACCGCCGCGGGAGTGCGCTGACGCGTTCGGAAACGCCGAGCGTCCGACAGGATGCAGCCCTGATTGCGCGCCCCGGGCTTGCCCCGCGGGCGCGTTTTCGTTCTATCATTGCAGACTGGCAAGGCTCGAAGGCGAATTCGTCCGGCACAGCCACGCTGAAACGGACGAACTCTTCCTCGTGATCGAAGGCGAGATGGGGATCGCGTTTCGAGGCGACCGCGCCGTGCGCGATGCGGGAGGCGACCGAACGGCGCCGGCGAGTGACTGGATCTGAGGGATGACCCGCTCAGCGTGAGGTGAAGATCGTGCGGGTCACGGCCCGTTCCGGCTTCGTGACCGGGATCAGAACCGTTTCCGGTTCGCCGTCCATCGGAATCATCACGCGCACGTTGGTCGCCGGCACTTCGTAGCCGGGAACCGAAGTGCGGTCGATCACGATCGAGTGTCCTCCCGGCGCGATGTCCGAGATCCGGAAACGGCCGTCCGACCACGTGATCGTGTCCGAGCCGTTGCTCGCAACGAGGTGCACTTCCGCCATGCCCTCCTCTTCATCGTCGAGTTCCCCGTTTCTGTTCGCGTCGAGAAAGACGAGCCCGGTCACCGAACGATTGAATCCGGTCCGAAACGCGACGTCGATCGACTCGAACGCGGGCGCCGTCACGGTGCGCCTGCCCTCTTCGAGCAGCGTGAGATCCGCACGCAGCGTCTTCAGCGCGAGCCGGATCTCGTGCTCTCCCGCGGGGATGGCCTTGAACAGATAGCGCCCGTAGTCATCCGTGATCGCGCGTTTCTTTCCGCCGTTCAGCAGGATCTCGACACCCGGCACCGGGCGGTCCTTGCCGTCCATCAGACCGTTCATGTTCTGGTCGAGATAAACCTGGCCTCCGATATCCGCGATGTGGCGTACGGGACGCGACGGCGTCGGCGTGTGGGCGAGCGGCCCGTCCTTTTCGCCGAACTCGAACCGCCCCTTCATGTTGATGCGCGAATCGACCGTGTACTGGCGTTCGTGCACGACGAGATCCGTACGATGTGTCTCGCCGAAACGATACCCGACGCGTACGTTGAAGAGGTAGTCCTTGCGTGCGGGATCGTCCTGGTCGTTCCAGCGCATGCCGGCCGTGAACTGCATGCGCCGGGAGAGCGAGCGCCCGATCGTGAGCGCGGCGGACGTGATTCCCTTCTGCGACCAGGAGGCGCCGAGAGTGGTCATGCCGAAGGGGGTAGTCTGCGTGAGGCCGCCGGTGTAGGCGCGTGCGTTGTCGAGGTTGCCGCGTCCGCGGGCCGAAACGTACCAGCTCCCGCGAAAAATCGCGCCGCGCAGATCGAACAGGAAGGTCTTGTCGAAGTAGCCATCCGTCACCACTTCGTTGTATCCCGCGCTCGCCGTTTCGATCAGCCCCGCGCCGACGTAGAGCGAGAGCTGTCCGTTGTTCACGACGCTCGCGCCCGAAAGGGAGTCCGTATCGTCTTTCGCGATTTCTGTTCGGGAACCGTGAAGCGATACGAACGAGAGCGGCGATACCCGGCCGCCGACGGAGTAGATGCGCGAACCGCGCTCGGGGAAACTCGTCGTCGGGACGCGGAATTCGCGTTCGTGATACGCGTACCGTCCGTTCAACTGCAGGGCGCGCCACGGCATCAGTTCGAGACGCGACTCGGTCGCGAGCCGTTCGTCGACCCGCTCGCCCTGCGTGGCGAAATGGCCGAGGCTGTTCTGCACGCGGAGCCATCGGCGCGCGTACCGATGCTGGGCGGCGACGAGCATTCCCCGCTCCGCGTCGCGTGTCTTTCCGCGCGCGACCACGCCGATCGAAACCGCCTGGCCCGCCGGCGCACCCGGCCGCGCGCCCCATGACCAGTTCGACGAGACGACATCGGTGTCGAAATGAGGGCGCGTCAACCGGCCTTCCCCGCCGGTCGCGCCATCCGCCAGCTTCAGATACGTGAACGAGAGGCGCTGTTCGCCGCGTCCTTTCGCGTAGTCCCATCGCGCGCCGCGCCCGCCCGCGTTCAGCCACGCGATTTCGCTCCCGACGGCGAGATCGCCGGCTGAATACGTGTTCCCGCTGCGGTGCGCGTACGAGGCGAGGAACGAACGCAGCACGGGCGTTTCGCTTTCGGCCGCCTGCACGAACGCGCGCGACTGCAGGCTCCCGCGACCCGCGCGCGCCAGCGTCTCGACCGTGAGTCCGCCGTCCGTCACGTGATCGTTCTGGTACGCGTAAGCGTTGTATCGCACTTCCTTCATGCCGAACGCGCCGAGGTTCGAAACGCCCGGAGTCAGCGTGGCGCGGCGGCTGACGAGCGTGATCTCGTACTCGTCCGCGCTCACGTGCAGCTGCGCGTTGCAGAGCAGGCCGATCACGGTCATCGGGAGCACGAGATCGTCCACGCCGGCGCCCGCGGCGAGCCCCGGCGGAAACGCCAGCGTCGGCTGGTTCTCGCGCTCGAGTTCCCCGCTGACCGAAAGATAGCGCTGCGTGGTTCCGTCGTGAGGATCCGTCACCGAGACGATACGGCCTTCGGTATCGAAGGCGAGCGCGAGTCCGAGAATGCGTGCGATCGGCGCCGCCGGCAGAAACCATTCGTCGTCCCGCTTGTGGGGAACGCGCACATCGAAATGCGCCTCCTGGCCGTCCACGGTGACGGTGGGCGTTTCGGGCCGTGCCCGCGCGCTCTCCGGCGAACCCTGGGCGAGCAGGGCGGCGAGCGCGAGACCGGCGATGTGGCGCCTGCGAATCATCAGGTCGTGGTTTTCCGTTTCTCGCGGTTCTTCGTAATCCCCGTCAATACGCGGCCAGCCGAGCCGCACGGAGGTCCTCTTCTACTGAATCGTTCGGAATCCGTGGGTTCTTGAGGGATTTCGAGGTTTTCGCGAGGCCTGGATGGGAACCTGGGGGTTTTCCCTGCGTTTCTGGCGGAATTTTCGATTTTGCTGTCGGGAGATCTCACCGAAGTGCAAAACGAACAGGTCGAAGTTGCCGGGCCGATCAGCCCGCCCCTGTATCAAGAAGGAGAAACCGCCATGGTGAAGATCAGACCGAACGCGAACCCCATCCCGCCCTGGAAACCCGGGAACGAGAACGCGAAGTCAGGGAAATCGAAGGACGGGCAGAAATCCGCGCTCGACCACGCGGCCGAACAGACGAAAGCAGCCGCGGGCCTCACGAAGTCGAAGGCGAGCCGCATGGGCAGACTGATGCAGCGGAAAGCGGGAGAGGCGGGTGAAGCCGCCGGTACGGCTGCGAGCGCTGCCGGGATCGCCGGCGGTGCAGCGGCAGCCTCTGCGGGAGTGGGCGCGGCTGCAGGCGTCGTGGGCGCAGCGGCAGGCGTCGCTGGCGCAGCCGGCGGGAAAGCAGTGCAGGCGATGCAGTCGATCGCGTCGAGAATGAGCGAGGGAATGAGGCAGGGCCTTGCCGGTGTCATGCCGCGGATCGATCGCTTCCAGAACATCATGCAGAGGCACACCGAACTCGGGTATCTCGTCCGCCTCGGCGGGAAGAGCGACGACGAGAACGACGACGAGATCAAGAGGGCCGCGCTCGCGCTCAAGGAACTGAGGGCCGGCAGCGGAGGAGGATCTCCCGCTCTCACGCAGCTCATGGACCGCGTCGGGGATCTCGATCAGAACGCCCCAGCTTCGCAGTTTGCGGAGCAGTGCAAGGGGGCGGAAGAAATGATCGAGCAGGCGGGCAGGGAACTCGAAGAGCTCGACGGTCAGCTCGCGTTCGAACTGCAGACGGTGGCGTCGAAACTGACTCAGGCGGAAACGGTGGCGAGTGAGATCAACCTGAAGTTCTCGGAGGCCGCAGACAGGGTGATCGGGAACATCTGATTCGCGACCGTGCGTAACGGAAGCCGAAACTAAATCGATCGGAGGGAAGGGGCGGTTGCCATGCGGGTGACCGCCTCGACTTCGTTCTGGAAGCGTTCGTCGTCCCAGCAGAGTTCGACGGCCATCAGATTCGCGCAGAGCATGATCTCGTCGATGCCGGGATCTTCGCCGGTGCCGAGGTCGGTGCGGCGCAGCAGCACGTCGCTCAGTGTCATCGCCATCTCGTTCCGTACCGCGTGAATCACCTGGGCGCCGATCGTTTCCGATCGGCCGATCGTCGCGCCGAGTTCGTCGTCCTCATCGAGGTAGCCGAGTACTTCGTGATAGCGCGTGCCGTAGTTGTGAACGAGCGACTCGACCACGCGCGGGTTCAGGCTGTCGGGCGCGATCCGAACCGCGTCCGCGACGTATTCGTTGAAGTTCTCGATCTCGCCCCCGATCAGCGGGCGTTTGTCGGTTTCGCAGCCGGGATCCTTCCTGCGCAGTTTCTGCATCGCCCTCGTCACGGCGCGACTCGCCTCCCATCGGCCGGTCGTATAGCGAACGCCGATGATCGTGAGCAGGTTTTCGATGCCGTCTTCCTTCGCGTGGTCGATCAGCGTCGACCGATGGCCGTATTTGAGATTCTGCGCGCCGGGGGCGTTCTCACCGAACGGCACGAGGCCGCAGTTGACCTTGCTGACGTCGGTCATCGAAAGGTCGAGTACGGGGAGCGCGCGATTGATCTCGTCGATGAATCCCTGCAGTTCGGAGTGCGAAACCTGGAACGGATGCTGCGATCCGGGATGCAGCTTGTGCCAGACGCCGATCAGCGTGTACTGGCGCCACGGCACGATGAAGAGATGACGTTCGCCGCGGCTCAGGATGGCTTCGGGGTCGTGCGTGTCCCCCTGCACGGCAAGGGCATGGTCGCTTTCGAACAGCCGTCGCCCGATCACGAAACAGGCGTCGCGCGAGTACTGCCGCTTCTGCCCGCGATGCGGATCGACCCCTTTCTGAAGCAGTTCTTCCGCATAAGGACCCGCGGCGTTCACGAACATCTTTCCGCGAATGGTGAACTCGTCGCCGGACAGAGTGTCTTTCACTTCCACGCCCGCGATCGACTTTCCGTCGTGATGAAAGCGAACGGCCTCGATGTAGTTGGCCACGTTCGCGCCGAGTCGCGCGGCGCTGTGCACGACGGAGAGAACGAGTCGCGCGGGATTGTACATCTGCCCGTCGCAGAATACGGCCGCGCCCGAGAACCGGTCGGCTTCGATGCCGGGAAAGAGAGACTCGAGTTCGTCGCGCTTGATGAAACGGCCGTTCGGAATGCGTCGTTCGGGAATGCGGATCCCGCGGTTGCGCCCCGTGGTCAGGAGATCGTAAACACCCATCCCGGTGCGAAGCGCGAGCTTCCCCTTCATGCCGAAACCGGAAGTGGGAATCGCGATCGGAAGCGGGTGCACGAGGTGCGGCGCCATTCTGAGAAACGCCGCCCGCTCCGCGCTCGATCGTCGCAGCCTGGGGATGTCGAAGTGCTGCAGGTAGCGGATCCCGCCGTGAATCATCTTGTAGGAGTGCGCCGAGGTCGCGCCGCCGAAATCTTCCCGTTCGATCAGCGCGACGGACAGACCGCGCATGACCGCGTCGTAAGCCGCGCACGCGCCGAAAATCCCGGAGCCTACGACGACGAGGTCGAACTCCTGATTCGCGAGAGCCTTCGTGTTGCGTTTCATGTTCGTTTCCGGCGCTCTTCCTGAAAGATCTTTTCGTAACGCTCCGCGCAACGATCGATGTAATAGTCGCGCACGTGCCGGCGGTTGAATCCGCCGCATTCGTGGAGCAGCGCGGGGTCTCCCTTGTACTTCCGGACAGCCTCGAGGAACACCTCTTTCCGGCCGAGCGGAACGAGCGACCCCGTCTTCCCCTCTTCCAGAAAATCGGCCTGTCCGCCGAAATCATAACTGATAACCGGCAGTCCGAAGTGCATCGCCTCCAGATAAACGAGCCCGAAGCCCTCGTGCCTCGTCGTGGAAACGTAGAGATCCGACGCGGCAAGGTAAGCGGCTTTGTCCTCGTCGGTTACGTAGCCCGTGAGCCGAACCCGATCGCGGAGCCCCCGCTTCTTCACGGTCTCCGCGAGCGCCTCCCGCAGGGGCCCGTCGCCCACGATCACGAGCAGATCGTTCGGATCGTTCATCGATTCGACGAGATCGATCAGATCTTCGAGGCCTTTGCGCGGAATGAGCCTTCCGATCGTGATCATGACGAATTTGTTTTCGGGAATCTCGAGCGTATCGCGGTCGCGCGCGGGAACGGTCGTTTCCGGAATGCCGAGCGGAATGATATCGATCGCCCGGTTCACGTTGAAGTACGTGCGCGCGTTTTCAGCCGTGTTGCGCGACTGGGCCACCACGCGGTCGGCCCCCGAGAGGAGTTTCGTGATCGTGCCCCGGACGATCGGAAGTCTGTGGGGAGAGAGCTTTTTCGTCGGGTCGAAGAGATCGCCGCCGTGCACGCTGATGATATGCGGGATGCCGAGCTGGCGCGCGATGATGTCCGCGCTCGGGGACGACGGGACGACGAAATGCGAATTCACGACGTCGAACTTGTGCTCTTTCGCGAGGGCGCGGCCGCGCCGCAGGCTGGCGGGGAAATAGCTGAAGAGCGATCGAAGTGTGGCGGTGCGGTCGTCCCTGCGACCGAGTACGGGAACGCGGTGAATGACGAGGTTGCCGTCGTGTTCGCATTCCGGGAGGCCGCGGAAGTGGGTGGTGACCACCGTGACCGAGTGGGTCTCGGCGAGTTTGCGGAAAATCGCCCGGAAGACCACGCCACCGCCTCCGCCGATCGGAGGGTACTCATAATTGAACGCGAGAATGTTCAAAGCCAGCCCTGTTTCCGATACCCCTCGATGGTCAGGCGAATCCCCGCGCGCAGCGACGTGCGCGGTTCGAATCCCAGTTCTGCTCGGGCGCGCTCGATCGAGAAGTGTTCATCATGGCGATAGAAGTCGAGCCTTCTCCGGTAAAGCGGCGGCTGGATACCGAAGGGTCTGCAACTGAATTCGATGACGGTCGCCAGCAGTTGCATCGCGGGCATCGGGATCCGCCGGAGAGTACAGGAGGTGCCGAGTTCCTCCGCGAGGATCTGGACGAGATCGACGAGCGGAACGGATTCGGCGCCGGCCACGTTGTATACGCGCCCCACCGCTTCCGGTCTCTCCGCCACCAGCATCATAACATCGTTCAAGTCGTCGATATAGACCAAGTGGTGCTTGCCGCGACCGTTTCCCACGAGCGGAAAACGCCCCTTCTGAATCATGCGGAACAGTTTCAGAAGCCGCCCGTCGCCGGCCCCGTAAGCCGCGGCGGGGCGCACGGCGGTCACCTCCATGCCGGTTGCGCGCCCGAACGCGAAGACGGCCTGTTCGGCCGCCCACTTCGACTTCTGATAGATGTCTTTGGGGTGGCACGGGGTCTCTTCGTCGGTGACGCGCCCGTGGGAGTGTCCGATTACGCCGCTCGTGCTGCAGTATACGAAACGGCGCACGCCCGCCTCGCGCGACCACGCCAGCAGGCGTTTCGTCGCCTCGCAATTGATCTCGTAGAAGTGGCTGTCCGGGACGTTCGCCTCGCGCATCGCGGCGGCGATATGAAATACGGTGTCGGCCCCCTCGAGCGCCTGCCGCATGATCGGCTCTTCGGCGAAGCTGCCGATGTGGAGTTCCACGCCGGCCTTTCGAAGTGTCGCGCCGTTCTCCGCTTCGAGCGGCGTGGCTTCGAGCGAAACGGCCGTGACAGGCATCTCGCGCGCGCGACAGGCCAGGGAGAGCGTGGATCCCAGGAAGCCGGTGCCGCCGGTGACGACTACTTTTGACAGACCGCACCTATCTTCTTCGTAAAGATCGTCGCGTTTTTCCCGTAGAGCTTGTAGAGGCATCGGAACGCGAAGTGGAGAAGTCCCGTGACCGCGATCGCGACGTAGTTCAGAGGGTTCGAGTAGAAGACGTACAGCTCGAGCGCGAACGGCCGCGTCTCGCGAAATCCGCCGAGCTCGCCGTACTGTTTCAGGCTGTATTCCGAGACCAGATGGAAATGATCGATGTTCTGTCCGACGGCATCGATGCTCACGATCGGATTGGACGCGTTCAGTCCGTAGACGATCAGAAAGCCGTCCGGCGTGAGCGCGCGATGGCAGAGTTCGAGCCACTCGATGAGCTCGGGCTGCGCGAGGTGATTGACTTCCTGCTCGCAGACGATGCATTCGTATGTATTCGGATGGTTCTGCAGATGGGAGAATCCGCGGTCGACACGGCACGGCAGCTTGCGTTTTTCCGCGTACGCGATCTTCTCCGGCGCGCTGTCGATGCCGAGCACGTTCGTGTAGCCTTCTTCGACAAGCAGATTCACGAGGTACCCGGGGCCGCAGCTGACGGCGAGAACCGGCGCGTTCCTGTCGCGCGGCATGCGCGGGAGGATATTGCGCCTGTAGTAGAGGCCGAAAGTCCGATAACCGGCTTCGATATTCCCCGGCCCCTGCCAGTACGAGTCGAACGGCTCGAGGCGTGCCGAAAGATGATCATCGCGAGTGGCCAAAGCCTGCCTCATGGAACGGGATCTCCTGGAAACGGACAACGACTAATATAGTAAACATCGGTCGAAACTGTGACAAATGTTAGCCGGAATCCACGTTCCTGGCCGAAAGGACGCCGATCAGCAGCACGATCCACCCCGAGAGGAAAAGAAGGCCGCCGAGCGGCGTGATACGGCCGAACGAGCGGATTCCGGTCAGGGCGATCGTATAGAGCGAGCCCGAAAACAGAACGATTCCCGCGACGAACAGAATCGCCGTCAGGCGTCGCGTGCTGCCGGGCACCCACTGGTGCAGCGCGAAAACGAGAAGGATGGCGAGGGCATGGTACATCTGGTACCGTGCCCCTGTCTCGAACACGATCAGACGGTCCGGCGGAAGCGAGCCGCGAAGCGCGTGCGCCCCGAACGCGCCACCCATGACCGAAAGCAGAGCGAGCAAAGCGGCGGTGGCGATGAATGTTCGTTCCATGATCCGTGAATCGTAGCACGGCGTGAGGGCCCCTTGAACCGATTCCTGAGTTACGGCCTCAAGCTACTGGTCACCGGAGGCCTTCTCTGGTGGGTATACCGTCAGCTTCCGATCGGGGAAGTCTGGGCCGTGCTCCGAGCCGCGTCGCCCGGGCTTCTGATCCTCGGTCTGGTCGCGACGACTCTGCTCCGGCTCACGGCCGCCTATCAGACGAGGCTTCTGACCGCGCAGCAGGGAATGACGATTTCGACAGGGCGGATCTGGGCCGTGAACTACGAGGCCGCGTTCTACGCGCTCTTCGTACCCGGGTACGTCGCGAGTTCAGCCGTGCGGTGGTATCGCATCGCGCAGCCGGACGGCATGCGGATGCAGACCGCGGTCGTGATCGTGACGTACCGGATCATGGACACCTTCGTTCTCGTGCTGACGGGGTTTCTGCTGTACTGGCTCGATTCGAATGCGGACAAACCGCAGATCATCGGCCCGGCGATGCTGGTTGTTCTCGCCATGCTGGGCGCGATGTACCTTCTCGTGTTCAACCGCCCGTTCGCGCGTTTCAGCTTCCGTGTGCTCGACCGGATTTCGCTGCCGGCGTTTGTTTCGAGCCGCCTTCACAAACTGAAAAGCGCTGCGGGCCTGATGCACGACCTGCCGCCGAAGACGCACGCGCTCGTGCTCTTCTATTCATTTGTAAAGCATTTTTGTACGGTGATTTCGGGCGTGCTGCTCGTCGCTTCGCTCGACACGAATCTGTCGATCATGACGAGCGCGTGGGTGCGCCCCGCGGTTTTCGTGCTCACGATGCTGCCGATCTCGTTCTCCGGACTCGGGGTGCGGGAGGGGGCGCTCTTCTACCTGCTCGAATTCTATCGCACGCAACCGGCCGCGATCGCCGCGATCTCGATTCTGTTCTTCCTGCCTCTGCTGCTTTCCGGGTTTGTCGGCGCCATTCTCGAAGCCCGGCGTTTCCTGCGCAAATAGAACGAACTCGCCATGGCAGGCTCTACGGCAGCAGGCTCTACGGCCTGATTTTCTGACGCGCCGGCTCGAATTCCGGGTCGAGGGACAGCGCGTTTTCGAAGGCGCGCATGGCGTCGCCCTTCCGGCCCGCGGCCTCGTGCCCGAGGCCGGCGCGATAGTGCGTGAGCGGATTGCGGCGATCGATGTCGAGGGATCGCTCGAGCGCCTGAAGGGCCGGGG
>JABDJQ010000586.1 GCA_013002425.1 Gemmatimonadota bacterium | reverse complement strand
CGTGATCTGCGCGAGGAAATCGTCGAGTTCGCGGGCGGTAATGAAGTAGGCGAAGACGAGAATCGCCGTGAGGCCCGAAAGCAGAATGCCGCGCCGCACAACGCTCCCGACATCGAGAAAGCTCCGGGAAACGATCGCGAACGCAATCGAAACCGTACCGACGAGGACCGCGACCGAAATCAGCACGACGCGGATCGACGCGGGGATCGCGAGCGAGAGAATCGTCGGGAGCGGGACAGCCAGCGCATAGAGGCCGAGGCACGTGCACAGCCCGAACAGGATCACGGACAGCTGCCGCCAGATCTTCGGACTGCGCATGACGCGGAGCGACTGGCCGAGAATCAGAATGGCCGCGATCGTGAACGCGATATCCACGAACGAGAAAAGGCGCGTGTGAAACTTCGAAAGCAGATTGACGCTGATCTCGACAAGCGCCCCGGCATAGCGGACCGACTCGTCGATCACGCCCGAATTCGGAGCGGCGCCCGCACGCCATCGCGAGATGAACAGCGCCAGTTGCGGAAGCCCGATCAGGAGCACGAGATGGAAGAGATGCGGCGCGAAGAGCGCCCAGCTGAAACGGCCGAAGCGCGTCAGGACCGGCCGTTCCCTCGGAAACGCGAGCGAGAAAAGCAGCAGCGTCGGGAAGAAGAACTCCCAGGTTCCGTTCAATACCTCGGCGAGGAGACCGCCTTCGATCGCGGGTTTTCCGTAGGCGGGAAGCAGCAGGCCGAGACCGCCGACGATCGGGCCGAGACCGCCGAAGAACATCATCGCCGCCGTAATCCGGTTCAGCCGTTCGCCCGGACTCGCGCGCAGCACGAGCACGCCGAGCAGCAGAATCGCCCCGCCGCATGCCAGATAAAGAAAGGCGCCGATGAATGGCAGGTTCATGGAATGCACCATCTTCTTACGAAGTGGCGGGCGGCGAGGTTTCTAGTTGGCCGCCTCTGCGCTCTGCCCGAGATTCTTGACGAGATGAACCGTGGTCCCTACCGACGGTTTGATGTCGAAGTGAACCTCGTCCATAAATGATTTGAGAATGAAGATGCCCCGCCCTCTCTCCCGCAGGAGATTTTCGGGCGTTACCGGGCTTTCGATCGCCTCGAGGTCGAAACCGTCACCTTCGTCGGTGACGTAGATATCGATTCTGCTTTCGTCGTAAACGAAACGAAGCAGCACGCTCTTCTTCGCGTCGAGGCGGTTACCGTGCTCCATGGCGTTGGTGCAGGCCTCGACTACGGAGTTCGTCAAGGTGTCGTGCGTGAATTCATCGATCTGGAGGCGTTTGCAGATTTCTTCGGCGACCGAATTCACGAGGTCAAGGTACTCCATGACGCTCGGAACTTTCATTTCCAGACTCTCGGTCGCCCGGTTCGCCATCGGCTATCCGTCTTGCTTCGCTTTGAAGCTCTCGACTGCTTCTTCCACCGTGGAATAAGTCTCGAAAACGGTAGTGAGTTTCGTGATCATGAGGATGGACTGGATCCGGCTGGCGACGCGCGCCATCTTGAGCTGGCCCTCGGCCTCGTTCACGATCCTGAACCCGGCCAGCAGAATTCCGAGCCCGGTCGAATTGACCCAGCTCAGCTTCTCGAGATCGGCAACGATCTGGCTCCTGCCCTCATCGATCAGCCCCTGGATCGCATCTTTAAAAATGGCGGAATCCGGTCCTCCCATGAGCTTGCCTGAAAGCTCGAGAACCGTGACCGCCCCCACGTCGCGGCGATTCAATTTCACCTGAATACTCCCTGTTCCAAACGGATTGAGTCTCGGAGCGCACACACCATGGGTACGCCCTGAACACGCCTATCTTACTGTAGAGCTCTGTATTCCACTAGGAGATTCCGTCCCGATCCGCGCGGAGCGCGTCGAGAACGGTGCAGAAATCCAGCGGCAGGGGATCTTCGCACTCGACGGGCTCGCCGGTCGTCGGATGAAGAAATGCGAGCCGGGCCGCATGGAGTGCCTGGCGGTCGATGCACCCCAGCGCGATCAGCGCCGGGCGCTTCAGATTCGGGTGCACGCCGCGCGCCGCCGACGCCCGCCCGCCGTATGTTTCGTCGCCGAACACGGGATGGTTCGTGTGGCTGAAATGGACGCGAATCTGATGCGTGCGTCCCGTCTCGAGACGAACGCGCAGCAGCGACGCGAAGCGGAACGGCTCCACCCGCTCGTAGTGCGTGACCGCGCGGCGCCCTTCGGCAACGACCGCCATCTTCCTGCGATCTCCGCGCGAGCGCCCGATCGGGAGATCGATCGTGCCCGTCTCGTCCAGCGCGCCCCATACGATCGTCACGTACTCGCGCGTGACCTCGCGCTTCTGAATCATGTTCCCGAGCTTCGCCTGGCAGGTCGGGTTCTTCGCGACGACCAGCAGTCCGGAGGTGTCGCGATCCAGCCTGTGCACGATGCCGGGCCGCATCGGATCGGCGAAGGGCTCGGCGGACTGCAGTCGATGGAGGAGCGCGTTCGCGAGGGTGCCCGACGAGACGCCCGCGCCCGGGTGAACGACCATGCCGGCCGGTTTGCGAACGATGAGCAGGTCGTCGTCTTCGTAGGCGATGTCGAGAGGAATATCTTCGGGAACGAGGGTCGAGGGGGCGACGGGAGGCGTATCGTCAATCTCGACGATATCACCTTCTTCGAGCGGGTGACTCGCTTTCACGGCCGCACCGTTCACGCGAACGGCGCCGGCTTTGATCCATTTCTGGCCGAGCGCGCGCGAAGGAACGAACCCTTCGCCGGTTACATAACGATCGAGGCGGAGACCCGCCTTGTCGCTCGATACGACAGCACGCATGTCTCCGCCTCGCGTTTTCTGAAAGTTCAGTGAGTGCGTCGCGCGTTCTTCAGATCTTCTTTTTCCTTGCAGTCGACGCAAAGACGCGCGTGCGGCACGACATCCAGCCGCTGGGGATTGATCGACTCGCTGCACACCTCGCACGAGCCGTACTCACCCTTGTGAATTCTCTGAAGAGCCTGGTCGATGTGGTAGATAAGTCGCGTGTCGCGCGAGGCGAGGTGAAACGCCTTCTCGCGTTCGTTCGCGTCCGTGCCCGCATCAGCCATATGAAACGAATACGCGTTCAGCATGCCGGCGCCTTCGCGCGAGGCCTTCAGCGTGGTCTCTTCCAGTTGCCCGATATCCTTGACGAGCTTCGCCCGCTCTTCCAGTAGACGTTGTTCGAAATGCTTCAGCTGTTTTTTTGTCATGCGTTCTCCGATGTCCTGGCTTCCAGCTTCGGCGCGACGCCCTCCTCGCCTCCCTCTTCGGGGCGGGGCGCGTCCGCCAGTCTCGTCTCTTCCCTGTCTTGATGCCCGCCCTCCGGCCCGCGATCGAACGAGTCCTCGAAAAGCTCACGCTGGATCTCTTCGAGCCTGCGCAGATTCTCTTCGTCCTCGAACTCGACCTGCTTGATGTCGAGCATCTTCATCTGAGTTTCCACAAGGAGGCGGAATCGTGTCAAGTAGTCGCGACGCTGCTTGGCCATTTCCAGCAGGTCGCGCTGGACGCTGCCGAGGATCTCGCGGGCCGATTCCACGCTCCGCTGGGC